>JAAEPL010000523.1 GCA_024232675.1 Planctomycetaceae bacterium | reverse complement strand
GCCTTGGATATCTGCTTATGAAAAGAGAAATGTACATATTGGCTTAAAAGCAGGGCTCAGAGGTAAAGCGCAAATAGGAAAAGGCATGTGGGCCATCCCCGATGAAATGGCCAATATGCTGGCCAGTAAAGTAGAGCATCCTAAAGCGGGTGCTAATTGTGCGTGGGTTCCTTCACCAACCGCTGCAACGTTACATGCCCTGCATTATCATCAGGTGAATGTGCAAGCAATACAACAAGATATCGAGGCAGAATTAGCCGATGCGAACGCGATTGATGATCTCACCGACTTATTGACCATGCCACTATTGCAAAACCGCGAGCAATTATCGGCTGATGCGATCCAAAAAGAATTAGACAATAATATTCAAGGGTTACTGGGTTATGTTGCACGTTGGGTCAACCAAGGTATTGGTTGCTCTAAAGTACCTGATATTAACAATATTGCCCGTATGGAAGACAGAGCAACATTAAGAATTTCAAGTCAACACGTTTGTAATTGGTTACATCACGGCATTATTAATGAGCAACAAGTTAATGAATCATTAACGCGTATGGCGATGGTCGTTGATGAGCAAAATG
>JAAEPL010000522.1 GCA_024232675.1 Planctomycetaceae bacterium | reverse complement strand
TTGGGCAGCCGCATAGGCAGCCGCTATGAGTGCAGGACTGACATCCTTGCCGCTATCTTTGAGTTGGACCACGGTCCACGCCATCTGGTTCAGGACTTGGGGGTTGTCCATTTCGGCTGTCATTTTCGTCATCGCTTCGGCGGCTCCTTTAGAGCCCGTCATGATTAACAACTGGGATCGCATTCGTCGCATGGGTTCCATAATGGAATCATCGCTATTTTTTTTCGCCATGTTATCGATCGTTTCGTCCAGAAGATTAAGCGCCTCTTCCGTCTTGTCTTGTTGCAGTAGGCGACCCAGTTTCGCCTGCATCACTTGCATTTCCTGCTTTGCTTGGAACGTGGCCGCAAATGCCTTGCGATCCCAATCACCATCCAACACCTGTTCGATCACCTTGTCGAGGTTATCCATGGGGTGGCCAATCCACTCGATCTTGCCTGTCTTGCCCACTAAGAAAGCAGTCGGAATGCCGTTCTGCCCTGCCGCCCGCATATAGTCTTTTTCCGCTGATCCATCAGGATCGGTGGTCAGGCAATAGGCGCTAGTCAGTTCTTTGTAAGTCATGCCATCTTTCCCGGGCACTTCTCTCTCCAAAAAACCTTCGACGGTTTCCAAGTCCTCATCACTGATGCTCACTACTTGAAATCCACGATCGCCAAAATTCTCTTGCATTTCAACGATATGTGGCATGCTGCGAATGCAGGGTCCGCACCAAGTTGCCCAGAACTCAACTAGGTAAACTTTCCCATCTTCGAATTTGGTAACTGCAGCAAATTTACCATTGCCGTCCTGTACCCAATGCTCCACATCCAATACGGGTGCGACCGAGCCGATGGTCAACATTTCGGGAGCCGGTTTTTCTTCCTGAGCGACGAGGCCCGTAACTAAAACCCCAAGCGTGACCAAGCATGCCGTAGCGGCAGAACGAATTTTCATTTTTATGTCGTTTCGTGTAGGGAATGGTATGAAATCTCAGTCGGTATTCTGCCCATCCAACGTCGTAATGCAACCGCAGGACATTTTTGCTGCAAAATAGGCTTTTCGCCTGTGTTTTACTTCGCTCGAGGAGAACCGCCTAGTTTCGGCATAAATTAATCAGCCGTATCTTAACATACCGGCAATTAATGCTGCACGTACTCTACAAGCACTAGGTTAGATCACGCTTTCATCCGAGGGAGTTACAAGCCCCCGAAACGCCATGCTGACCCGATGCTCATTTTGCGTCTCTCGAATCCATGGATAGGCGGCATCTACGCGTTGCAAATAATTATCCAGGGCACGCAGCGTTTGGTCCATCACGCCAGGATGGCTGCCGGGAAAAAAATTGCCTGCCTCCAGCGCCGTTTGCACAAGCTCTGGCAAATTACCCGGTGATTCACCTATTTTAGGTAATGACTTCGAGCCCACGACATCCATCACGATGATCAGGCATCCGCCGGGTATCACCAGCTTTAAAAGCTGTTGGATATGGCTGTCACGACAGGTTCGAATCATCTCGCCCATTTTTGCTTGATCGTGCGCGAAGCTGTCGGCGATCGGTATCGTGAGTTCCGGAATCATCGAGTTCGAAATGAGTAAATCAAAGGGACCTAAATCGGGCAGTGAATGCCGAGCGATGCTTTGGCATCCCTGTTCCCACTCTTCATCTGTCATGGGTTGGTCACGGGACAGTAACGCATCAATTCCTGTTAAATCTCTACCGTGGTGAAATATTCTTTGTCGATCAGTGAGATTTTGTTCGCGAATCACCTCTTGGATGGCTGCTTGATCTCGATCGATCAAATGCACTTCGTGAAATCGCTCTAACAGGCTTTGCAAACCAAGTGCCGTGCCATCGCCAACGCCAACCACACCCACAATGCCGCGACGTCCACGGGATGCATTGGGTAGCAATCGCAGGATTTGCGCGCGATGAAAGGCTGCTTTATCCCAAGGTAATCCGCTGGTACGTCCTATGACGGAACCATGCTGAGGACGCCCCAAATATTCGTATTTGTCTTCCGCCATAGCTATTCTCCCAACGCGGGACCCATTGCACCTTTCAAAATTTATTCGCTGACCATCTGCTGCGAACCTTCATTTGGGATAGGCATTTCCAGCGAGGCACCCACTCTGGAAAGTAAAAGACCTATTACCAACAGTACCGCCCAGTAGGGCCACGCATCCGTTAGGCTGCCTGTCACTTGTAAATACTTCCACGTACAGAGAACCACAATAACGCTCAAAGTTACCCAACATGAAATCGGTACTCGGTTTGCATAAGCGAAAATCTGCTTGACCAGCACCAACAATCCAAACACGGCAATGGTCAAAATAATGAACTGCCAACCCATGAATAACCCCGTGGTTGCAAAACAAAATGCCGTGGCTCGACTGTTATTAGCTTGGTCAGGGTACTTGTTAAACCAAATCTGCAAAATCAGACCAAGGCCCATCCCCAACGTCCAACCAAGGATGCCCGTCACTAGTGCTTCCGACCGCAGCAAACCGAGCGTTTGGTCCGGCAACACAAAATGCCATGGAACAGGATACAAAACTGGGAATGCCACAGGTGCGGCCAAGCCGAGGAGCCAAGCAAACACAATGGTTTTCAGGGGAATGCGACTGCGGTCAAATGCCATCAACACCCAGGTTAATAGCATCACAAGCAAAAGCATGTGATAGGCGTAGATGTAAATGAGTTCCCAGTTCGGTGACAAAACGACCCGCAGAATACCCGTACTTAGGTATCGGCGATTCCACGGTAGGTTGGCTCCCGCAGACTGCAGTTCAACCAAAAACATCAACAGAAATACTAATCCAAAAATGCCTTCTACGATGGGGTAGCGAGGTGAAATGGGTAGTCGGCAAACTCGACATCGACCGCGAAGTTTTAACCAACCAAACACTGGAATGTTATCCGCTAGCCGAATGGGCACTTCACAGTAGGGGCACGCTGAACCACTGGAAACGACCGAGATGCCGCGTGGCATTCTCCACACGACCACGTTAATAAAACTGCCTACCATGCTGCCGAAGACAAAGAACCATAACGTGATCAGAACCTCCATCACATGGGAGCGAATCCAACCCAGCCAGACGGACACCTCTGGGGTCACTGGAAAGAGGGGTTCCAGCAATGGCGCGACGCCCATCAAAAACATGATGGCCAAGACCACAACTATTAACAGATTGCGAATCAGATTCGAACGTCGACGTGGCATTAAGAAATCGCAGTGGGTTCCACGAGATAGAAAGGATAAACGATTGTTGCAAAAAGGGGCGCGGGCCGCCAGTTCCATGTGGCACACCGTTTAGATTCTGTTCCCATAAACCTCGTATCTCGGCTGCTGCCGACATAAAAAGCGAGTAGGTATTCTAACTACGAAACACCGACAATAGGCACCAATCATGATATAATTGCGTCCGACATTCATATTGGGTGAGGTAGAAATCTTCGGAAAGGTTTCTAACACTGAAACCCAGGGGCTGGTCGTCTCGCGCCATGCTCCAAAATACCTTGGATTATTTGGAGGCCGATTTTCATCGGAAGTTCATGAAGTACTGCACTGCAATCCTAGTTTTTTGTTTTATAGGTTTGGTGTTGTTGCCGAGCACACCGGCACAAGGACAAGCCTCGTCGCCCATCCAAGATTTAAAGAACTGGCTTGCCAGCTCCCAACGGACAGACATCAACGAGCAGTCGTGGGCCACCAAGGCGCTAACTCAGGCACAAGCAGATGAAGCCAAGGATCTACTTTGGAAAGATTTTGTGGCACAGATTAAGCGAGATCGAAAACAGGAATGGGATTCCAAGGTTATCTCGATGGGTGACCTGAAAATGAAATTTGACTTTAAAGTGTTCGGTGAGCCGGGTGAAAACGGACGACGATTTTTCATCTCCATGCACGGAGGCGGTGGCGCGCCACCGAGAGTCAATGAACAACAATGGAAGAACCAGATTGGGTTATATCAACCCGAAGAAGGCATTTACTTAGCGCCACGGGCACCCACTGATACCTGGAATCTATGGCACCAAGCACATATCGATAAATTCTTTGAGCGGATCATTCAGGATGCCGTGGTCTTTGAAGATGTCGATCCCAACCGCGTTTATTTCATGGGGTATTCGGCCGGCGGCGATGGAGTTTATCAACTCGCACCACGCATGGCAGATCACTTGGCAGCTGCCGCCATGATGGCCGGTCATCCCAACGATGCCAATCCATTGGGTTTACGAAACATTGGATTCACGTTGCACATGGGCGCTGAAGACAGTGCCTACAATCGCAATAAAATTGCGGGCGACTGGAAGGTCAAATTAGCGGAATTGCAAAAAGCCGACCCCACAGCTTACCCTCACGAGGTCACCATTCATAAAGGCAAAGGGCACTGGATGGACCGCGAAGATGCCGTTGCTGTGGAATGGATGTCAAACTTTGAACGCAATCCGTGGCCGGAAAAAATTGCCTGGCATGTGCGCAACTCGGAACCTCAGGGGTTTTATTGGTTGCACGCGGAGCAGCCACAAGCAAAAAGTAACATCATCGTTTCGAGGGCAGGACAAACGATCGAGGTGGAAACTTGTCCCACGGAAGATATCGTGATTCGCTTGAACGACGAAATGGTGAATCTGGACGAGCCCGTTGTGATTAAAACCCCCGCCGGTAAAGCAACGTCTCAAACTTACCAGCGAAATATCATGACACTTTTCAAGACGCTTCAAGAGCGAGGTGATAAGTCTTACATGTTCCCCGTCGAAGTTTCCGTCTCAACCCAATAGCCTTGGCTGGATCCGCATGAATGCTAGGCAAAAGGAAAGTCAGAATCGAGCGTTGACTCCGACAATTCACTGATAAAGGCTGATAGGCGGGTAACCAGCACCTCCATCAGTTGGCGTCCTTTTGCAGCAGTCGCTGCATGTGGATCAGCCGCACCGGAATTGGTGGTCAACAGATGCCATGGGCGCGACACGGAAACCCAACCCTGATTCAATGCTTCAAAACGGGTCTCCCTTTTCTTCCCCTGATCACCCGCTGGCTTGCCGTTTTCGTCAATCGCGACCAGTTCCGGGAAATAGGCCAGCCCAAACGATGTCTCCATTTCGCCCGCATGATCTTCTGGTTTCTCAAAGATGTCGTGATAGACATCGTTGACGGAATTAAACCAGTCACAGAGGAAAAGATGCCCCTCGGTCTGAGCTCCCAACTCACGAACGATGGGCTTCAGCGCATTCCCACCGTGACTATTGAGAAACAGAATTTTTCGAATTCCGCTGTTTACAACCGACTCCAACAAGTCGGAGACCAACGCCGTCATGGTCGTTGGATTGACATTCAAAGCCAGCGGAAATTCTTGCATGTTGGTTTGTGTGCCGAAGGGGATCGTCGGCAATAACACGACCTTGGCTCCCTGTTTCCAAGCCGCCTCACAAACTTTTTCGCCAATAATCGTGGCTTCCAGTGTGTCGGTTGAATAGGGAAGGTGTAGATTGTGCGGCTCGGTCGCCCCAAACGGAAGAACCGCGACCTCATATTTGAGTTCACGGATTGCGCGGTAGTTCGATCTGGCAAGATTCCAAGGTTGATTCATAAATAACAGGTTAATCGATCAACCGTAGCAATGCCTATCCCTCGAGACGATTACCTCCGCAAACCCGTCTAAGCGGGATGTGAAATAATCCTATCCGCATAATGCTGACGCCAATCTTGACAACCTTTGCTATCAATTTCGAAATCGCGACAGACCCGGGGTCGATACTGGTGATGTTTGCAACGCCGAGTTTCCCAATCGAACCAGTAGCAGGCCCCATCCAAATCTTCTCCTGCCGGTTTCTTGTAGGATTCAATAAAGGCCAGCAGGTCGTCACGCAAATCGTCAGGCATGGCGTTCCAGTAAATCGCGTCAAATGATTGGTCAGCGGGGTCCATAAAAGCGGGGTAACCCATGTGCATGCAGCAGACGCCGCAACCTTCGCAATCGTGAATAACTGGTAGTCGTTTGTGTTTGCTCATCGTTCGTCGGAGGTTACTCCGTTTGCCATTCGATCTAATCTGCGGGCCATGACTTGGAGTTTAGACGAAGATTAGGAAAAAAGCTCCACAATTTTGTTTTGGCGATAGCCAAAAATTCGCTGCAAATCCTTCTCCACCATGAGTGGGTGAAGAATCGTCCCGAACCAAACCCGATAATTGACTATATCGGTCATCAAGGTTTGGTCACCTTGGTCCTCAAAAATGTGTTCGTGATGCCACTGCCGGTAGGGACCTCTTATCTGTTCATCCACAAACCGCTCATTCGGTTGCCAAACCGAAATATTGGTCCGCCAGCGAATCGGAATTCCGCGTAGTCGAATCTTATAGTCGATTCGCGCGCCTTGCTTCATCTCGATCGGCAGCGGTGTCAGAATGCGGAAATTCAAAAATTCCGGCGTCAATTTTTCCAGATTCCCCGCGTCGGCAAAGAAAGGAAAAACCTCGTTCCTTGGTTTCGGCAATACGACTTGGGTGGTCAGTCGCCATGACGATCGGCCCAATGCCTCCATCCCGATGGTGGGGACATTATGATCTTCAGAGCGCTTCAGCATATCGATCCTTTGCTAAAGATTTCGACGGTAAAACAAACCTTGCCTTCAACTGCTGGGCACCGCAATTAGCTTGCTTAAGACCACGAGCAAAATCAGTCCTCTCAGGGTCCATCCAATTGTGCGTATCCAATTACCGGCCACCAATGATTGAATGGTCTGCAGAT
>JAAEPL010000521.1 GCA_024232675.1 Planctomycetaceae bacterium | reverse complement strand
TTCATTTCAAAAAAGGCATTACGCCCTCCGCCTGCCGATTGAGCGGTCAGATTTCGTTTAATTTGCTCGATCCCCGCGCGTGCCGCAGCTCGCGCAGAATCGGAAGCAGATGAATCCACCAACAATGCCAGCAGATGATCGGTCACGCTTTGCTTTAAAACCGTCGCCACGTGACGCGACTGCTGGGTCGGTGTTGGCTGCTGCCAAACAAAATTCACTAACCCACTCACCAGATAAGCGGGCGTCATAGCCCCCTCTTGTTTGCTGGTCATCGCCAACCGGGAAACCCGCCCAGGGTTGAGCAAGCCACCAATTGTCATATCCGCAGCGACCCGAGCGCTGGCGAGCCGATCAAAGACAGGCGACGTCGTCCCGGGGAATCGCTCGACATCGCGGTGACTCTTAATCGAGGCTGGCACCAGGTAATTCCAGGTTTTATCATCGATCACCAGCCCTTCCACCGCCAGCGTTCTCAACAAAGTTTGAAAAGCCATGCGTTGTTTCTCAGGAGATACGATGCTCATAGGCTGCCCCGTAGCGGCATCTCCGTAAGAATAATAAACACCGCCAATCATCTTGGCGGTGGCTTCCACCTGGTACCGATGATGAAGGTAAAGCGGAACGAAGATTTGTTCGAAATCACTCAGAGGATCTGACTTGCGAAGCATGCTCGGTTGCAACGCATTCAAGGCAATCTCCCTCACTCGCATCACATGTTGCAACTGAGCGATCGGATCGCTGCCGTTGTCCCAGAGATTGCCTGCCGGGTGAGCGGCGGCGGCAGGACGAGAATCGTCATCCGATACAAATACCATATTATTTTGGATCGCCTCTTGGACGAGGCCAGTCAATTTCTCAGCCTCATTTTCATTGGCCTCGAATTGTTCATAGGCATAACGGACGGACCATTTATCCCAAGTTCCGATGCCTACGCCGTAGGCGTCAGAGAGATCCAATTTCTCAGCAGCATCAATTCGGATTCGCGGCGCAGGGTAATCCATCACTGAGGCGCGATCATCATAGGTACTAGCAGCAAAATTATGCACAAAGCCCAGGGTATGTCCGACTTCATGGGCACTTAATTGACGAATCCGAGCCAAGGCCACCTCAACGGGATCCACATCGCGACTCAATGCGGCTAAAGCTGCCTCTTCACTCACACCGACGAGTCCGCACTGTTTCTGATCGCCTGGGGTACCCGATTTGGTCAGCCCTTTGAGTCCCATCGCATCAAAAAGGAGACGGTCCTGCCGCACTCTCAAAGACCCAAGAGAAACATGCCCTTTGATGATCTCACCCGTTCGTGGATCAATGATGGAACCTCCATATGACCACCCCCTCGTGGAGCGGTGAACCCATTGAATGACGTTGTAGCGTACATCCATTGGATCGGCATCTGCCGGCAATACCCGCACTTCAAAGGCATCGATGAAGCCGGCTGCTTCGAATGCCTCATTCCACCACCGCGCCCCCTCAATCAAGGCCTCACGGATCAGCTCTGGCGCACCCGGATCTACGTAATAAACGATTGGCTCCACCGCTGTCGAGCGAGCGGCCGTCCGGTCTTTTTTTTGCAAACGATGCCGCAGGATCCAACGTTTCTCAAGCGGTTCATTAATGGGCGTCGCGTAATCGGCAAAGGTAATATGCATGGAGGCACACCGCGGGTGATGGACACGCGGTTGATAATCGGCATCCGGCAATTCAATAAAGGAGACGTGCTGTCTCAACGTGATGGAATCTGCCGACGGTGCGACCTGCTGCACCAGTCTACCGGGATCGGTGCCGGTAAAGGTGAGGGTTGCCTCGAGCTCAGTGTTCTTGGGAAAGGCCCGGCAACGATCTTTGAATACGCCGCAACGGGCTTGGTCTATTTGGAATTCACCCTGTTCCGCCGCACGAATTTTTTTAACCACGCCGTGCAAGTCGCTGGTCAACAGGTCAGTAAAATCTACGATGACGGTATCACCCGTCTCCGCAGCGACCACTCCGCCCCAAATGATCGATTCCGCGAACGACTCCTGCACGGCGCGTTTTTCAACCATGTTCGGAGTCGTCGCCCGATAATCGAGATTTTTAGCGACCAAGAACACCTTGTTTCCGGCACGCCGAAATTGGCAGACCCATTGTTTGCCCAATTGCCCACGATCCAAACCGATAGGGTTGGAACCCAAACCAGTCGCCAGTCCACAGGCGAATAAAAAATCTTCGTCCCACTTAGAAATCTCTAACCACACACGACCTTCTCGAGGGTCCCAATGCCATGTTTGAAAGCCTTCATTGGCCTCGCGGTCCATAGACCATGCCTCCACCGTCGGCAGCGTGGGGGGTTCTTTCTCAACCGGTTCGTCCGACTTTTCTTGCTGCCTGAACAATTCGTTCACACCCCAGGGCGTCGCCAAAAGAATGTTAGCGATCCCCATGCTAAAAAACAGCAAGAACCCGACCGAACAACGTTGGAACATCATGGATCTACCCACTTGATTGAAGTTTGGAAGCCGGCATTCTATCTTTTTTTGATGGGCATGTCAGATTTTTTGTGAGCACTATGCCTTCCCTCACAAACACGATCTGGAGAGATCAAGAAATATCGGCGAGGGTCCCTTGCCGCCACACAACATCTATTACAATACGCCGAACCGCGATTAATCGTGATCGCGTTCACGAAAATCAGTTCCCTCGGATCTCCGGCACATGAAGCCAAATGAATATTGAGACATGGATAAAAATTTGGCGAGCCGGTTTCGTCATCGCTTTTTTTGGGGCAACCCAGTTTGTGATCTTCTGCATTGTTGCGATGACGCAATATCAAGGCGGCACGATGCTGAACCCCGAATCCGTAGGCTACGATCTTTCTGAAAATTACCTCAGCGACCTAGGTCGTGAAATGGCGTTGAACGGTGTGCCAAACAAGGGTAATAAAATTTTCAATGGATCGTTGATCCTACTGGGCTTTTGTTCCATTCCCTTTTTTCTATTCATGCCGACTCATGCCTACGATAAAGTGGGCTGGCTCGCCATCGCGGCGGCCATTGGATTAGTGGCAGCCATCGCAATCATTTTCATGGGCAGCTATCCCTATGACCTGTCACCGGTCACCCATTTCACAGCATTGTTTTTCTGGTTGGCAGCCATTTTCTTCGCCTCCAGCATTCACGCCATGTGCCTTTTGACAAGCAAAGACGAGACCTCCATGGTTCTTTCGTTGGTCAGCGTCGCAGTGGCCATGCTGGCGGTGGCTTACATCTACCATGGAACCGAGACTGCCGCGGCGGTGATTATGCGTCGCGAGATTCCATTGAAATCTGTTTTACTGCAAAAGCTGCTCGGACTAGCCACCCTGATTTGGATGTTTTCAGTGAGCTTAAAGATGTTGCTCACTGCTGACTTCAGCGAGTTTTACCCGCGAGATGTCACACTGGAAGCGGAAGATTATTTGCAATCGCTTGAGGAGGACCCTTGGGTGCCGATGCGGAAATAGCAGGGGCTCAGCGTCGAATTATTTGCGTGGCAAGAGACTCAGGACATCCGTGATATCGATGATACCAAGCGGGCATCCTTGCGCGTCAACGACCGGCAACTCGCTAATGTTATGGCAGGCGAGGATCTCCACGGCGACGGTTGTTTGGCTGCCTGCAGCAATCGTTTTAGGCAAGCCCGTCATGACAGAACCAATCGGCTCATCAAGCAGATGGTCGTCCCCTCGTTCCAACAAACGAGCCAAGTCACTATCGGTAAAAATACCCGCTAACTCGCCACCATGTTTCAGCAACAAGACGGCACCCGAACGACGCCCTGAATCTTGTAAATTCACAAAGGTTTCGCGTACCGTATCGGTTTCATAACCGACGCGACACTCCTTCAGTGGTCGCATGATTTCGTTGACTCGAGATAGTTTCTTTCCCAGACTTCCGCCCGGATGGTAGCCAGCAAAATCGATGGGACGAAATCCTTTTTCTCGACTGGCTACCAAGGAGAGCGCATCGCCAATCGCCAGCATGACCGCTGTCGTGGTCGAAGGAGCCAAACCCAGTGGACAGGCCTCAGGGATTTTGCCGTAACACAACGCAACGGTGGCAGCTTTGGCCAGCGAACTTTGTTCACTGCCGACCACCGCAATCAAGGGTATGTCCGTTTTTTGGAAGGTTGGTAAAAGCTGGAGCACTTCACCGGTCTCGCCGCTGTTGCTGAAGACCAACACGATATCGCGTGGCCCAATGCGGCCCAAATCACCGTGCATGGCTTCTGAGGGATGCAAGTAATGACTTCGAGTACCTGTGGAAGCCATCGTCGCGGTAACTTTTTGCCCGATCCAACCGGCCTTGCCAATACCGGTCACAATCACACTACCTTGACATTGACAGAGCAGATCAACGGCTTCGGAAAAACTTGCCGGCAACCGCTCAGCCAAACGGCTTAACGCCTGAGCTTCGGCCTGGATCACCTCTCGAGCTAAACGGTAGTGTTCGAGGGGTAAAGATTGTGCACGGTGGATTGCCAGACTCATTAAGCCGCCTCCTCAAATTGACTGGCCCGCAAGCGTTGGTAGGATCGGCAACGCAACATCAATTCAGCGTGCGTGCCACAATCCAAAACTTGCCCTTCGTTCATCACTAAAATCAGGTCGGCCAAATCTAACGTAGAAACTCGGTGAGTAATCATCACCGTGGTACGGTTTGTCATAAAATCGGCAAGTGATCTGTGAATTAATCGTTCACTCTCGGGATCTATCTGCGAGGTTGCTTCGTCCAAAACCAAAATTGGAGCGTCCTTCAAAATGGCACGCGCCAACGCTAAACGCTGCCTCTGCCCGCCGGATAATTTCCCACCGTGTTCACCCACTTGCGTCTCATAACCATCAGGTAACTCGACAATGAAATCGTGAGCATGAGCATGCCGGGCCGCAACCATCACCTGCTGCAAAGTAGCATCGGGCATGCCGTAGCGAATGTTGTTGACAATGGAATCGTTGAAAAGCATGGTTTGCTGGTTGACGTAGCCGATCGCCGAACGCAGGTCATCAACACGGTAATCGCGAATGTCATTGCCGGCGATTTTCACGGTGCCTTCACCCGGATCGTAAAATCGTAAAAGCAAGTTGATCAAAGTGCTTTTGCCGCAGCCGTTAGCGCCCACAATCGCCAGCGATTTACCGGCGGGTACCTCTGCACTGACGCCTTTGAGAATATCCGTGCCTTCCTCGTAAGCGAAACGCACTCCATCAAAAACGATGTTCGGTTTTGACGTGTTGATCGTCTTCGGATTCGCAGGATCGCGAACCTCAGGAACTTGATCATAAAGCGGAAAGACGCGATCTGCAGCCACGACGCCCGATTGAATCATGTTGTAAACATCTCCCATCTTTCGTAATGGATCTGAGATGCCGATCAGGAAGGCAAAAAACACCATGATTTCGCTAGGAGTCATTTGCTTAGAGGCCAACCTGATGGGGCCTAAATGGGTCTCACCATTGAGCACCAAGTAAGAACCTGCAATGGCCGATAAAGATATGATGGCGACGCCTAATATTTCGCTGTTCGTTCGACCGAGAGCATGGAATAACGAAATTCTCATTTGCTTACGGTAAACATCGGTAGCCGTTTCACGAAATCGCTGATGTTCGTGACCTTGCATGTTAAAGGCCTTCACCAAACGCATATAGGAAACCGCTTGAAAAAGTCGGTTCAATAACCCTGCGGATTCTTCAACCGCTTTGCGATGCGCTCGCTTCGTTAGTTTCGCGATCGACAGCATGACAAAACCAGCCACGGGAACCACGACCAAAGAAAGCAACAGCAAACGCCAGTTGACCATCGCCGCCCCTGCGACACAGGCCCCCATTTTCAATGGCTCACGCAAGGTCTTACCCAACAGCGTGGTAATCGCCCGCGAAATCGCGGCCGTCTCGCCACGGATACGACTAATAAGGTCACCGGTTCCATTGACTTCGTCAATTTCCTCGACTTCCATCCTTAATGTATTTCGAAAAACATGATCCTGAATGTCGAGCACCGTACGCTGGCCAACTCGGGTGACCAGGTACATATTGATGGCCAGAAACAGACAGCGTAAGACCGTACCAAAAAAGAGCACACCAAAGACTAAAATCAAAGTCGGGAAGGGCTCTTTCGGCGTGTACTTTTTGACCCACGGTTCGAAATATTCGGTTCGCGATATCGAAGCTTTTTCATCTTCGATCAAAGCCTCGCTCAATCGAATCTC
>JAAEPL010000520.1 GCA_024232675.1 Planctomycetaceae bacterium | reverse complement strand
GATGTAATGGAAGTGTTCCAGATAATCTTCTCCGCCCAACTCAAGAATTAACTCCAGCGTTTCGTCGAGCACTTCCGGAGTTCGTGCGTCAGGCTTGTCAATTTTGTTGACGACGACGATCGGCTTTAAGCCAACTTCCAGTGCTTTCGAAAGTACAAATCGGGTTTGCGGCATGGGACCTTCTGCGGCATCCACAAGCAGCAAAGCGCCATCCGCCATCCGCAAAACACGTTCTACCTCGCCACCAAAATCAGCGTGACCCGGGGTATCGATGATATTAATCTTCGTGTCTTTGTAAGGTAGAGCGATATTTTTGGCGAGAATCGTGATACCACGTTCTTTCTCCAAATCGCCCGAATCGAGAATTCGTTCGCCCTGCAGTTGGGTGTCGCGGAACTGGCCGCTTTGTCGGAGTAAACAATCCACCAACGTCGTTTTGCCATGATCAACATGGGCAATGATCACGATATTTCGCAAGTCATCTCTTTGGCTTGGCAACGGTCGTACTCCGATGAAGGGATAGCTGGAACGGGTGACGGCAATAAGGACGATCGGATTGGCGAATTTCGTGAGAAAACATGTCCGCACCGAATCGTTTTAGCGTAATTCGGGTTAGATTGATTGCCAGCCGTCAGGGTTCTTGTTTTGCCGCAATTACCCCATAGATACAATGCCAAACGGAAAGTTTGACGCTGTATTTCCAAAACTGCTTGCCAACCAATTTTCGGCTGATTTGGCTGCCAACCATACACTTTGAGGAAAAAATGATGACATCTGCAAAGAACTGGTTTTATCCAGCCGTTTATCTGGTTTTTGTGGCGGTATCGTTACCGGTAAATGGTCTGTTGGCACAAACCCCTTTTGCCACCAACTGGCCGAATTTCCGGGGCCCTACTTTTAACGGGACCTCCGACACCGCTACGCCACCTACCGAGTGGGCCGAAAACCAGAACCTGAAATGGAAGATCGAACTGCCGGGTGCCGGTAATAACAGCTCCCCCATCGTCTGGGGTGACCAAGTGATCGTTCTCGATGCGATTCCTAGCCCGCCCACCGGGCAGGCTGGTTCCGAGGCAGAGGACACAGCGAAGGCACGGGGCAAAAATCGTGGCGGGCGTCGTGGCCGTGGCGGGCGTGGGCGAAACCGTGTCCCACAGACGCCTACCAAGTTTGTGACGATTTGTTTTGACCGCAACAGTGGGGAGAAAATCTGGGAACAAATTGCCACTGAATCCACACCCCACCAAGGCACTCATCCGGATCACAGCTTCGCTTCCGCATCGCCAGTTACCGATGGCAAGCACATCTACTCGCATTTTGGATCACGCGGACTTTATTGCTATGACATGGACGGATCCCTGCAATGGAAGCGCGATGATTTTGGGCAGATGACGACGCGCAACGGATTTGGAGAAGGCAGCTCTCCCTGCTTGTATCAGGATGTGCTCATTGTTCCTTGGGATCATGAGGGGCAGTCATGGGTCATGGCGATCGATGCCTTAACCGGCAAAACCAAGTGGAAACAGGAACGCGACGAACCTTCTAATTGGGTCACCCCCGTGGTACTGAAACGGGATGGTAAAGAGATCGTAGTGACCGGTGGAGAGAATTTTGCTCGCGGCTACGACTTGGCAACCGGCAAAGAGATCTGGCGTTCTTCGGGATTCACCTCCCGCCCCATTTCTTCCCCAGTGGTACATCAAGATTTGGTGCTGCTGGCAAGCAGCCGACAGGGGTTTTATCTCAGCGCGCTCAACGTAAATGGTCAGGGGAATTTGAATGATAACGGCGGCATAAAATGGAGCACGGATACCGCTGCCCCCGATGTGCCTAGCATGATGGCATCCGCTGGTCGGGTCTACCACATGAAGGGTAGTACCAATATTTTATATTGCTTGGATGCCAACACCGGTGACGAGATTTTCTCCAAACGGCTACCCGGAATTCGCGGCGTCTACGCTTCCATCGTGGCCGCCGATGGCAAAGTCATCATTGTTGGGCGTGATGGCAATGCGGTCGTTTTGCAGGACTCCGATCGCTTTCAAGTCTTAGCCGAGAACCAACTCGACGATGCCATCGATGCGACACCTGCGCTCGCGGGCAAACAGATGTTCTTGCGCGGCAAGAAATACCTGTACTGTCTAGAAAATGGTTCTTGAGCGAAGTTCGTCAGACGACACCGCAAATTCAGTCAGCTTTCCAAAACTCGCCGAGGCGAACCAGTTGCTTGACTAGTTCGTCAATGCGACCAGAAATGTTTTCATCCTTGAGCTGGCCATCCTTAAAACAACCTTCCAAGGCGAAAACGAATTTCGGCAAAATTAGGCAACGGAAATCTAACATCAGGCTGTTAAACAGACTCATCGGAGCCATGTAACTGCCCTGCCCTCCCGCAGCACACAGCAGACCGATCACTTTATCGTTCCAGGCACTGCCGGTTAGCTCGATGAGATTTTTGCAGCTGCCAGCGACGTCGTAGTTATAAACGGGCGTTGCAATAAGGATCCCGCTTGCAGCGGCAATTTTTCCAGACAGCTGGCCCACCAAGGGATCGCCGTAACAGTCGTGACCATTACAGGGGGGCAATGGATCGAGAGCGGCCAAGTCCAGCAACTCGCAAGCTTGCCCTAGCTCCTGCATTTGCTGAACGGCCGCATTGGCCAACACACGACTGCGACTGTTGGGATGAAGACTGGTGGAGAAAACGAGATACATGCACGTTCCATAGATCAAGAAAATTTACACCTCGATCATAGCGGGGAAAAACCGCGATGGGGAGGCCAAGTACCG
>JAAEPL010000519.1 GCA_024232675.1 Planctomycetaceae bacterium | reverse complement strand
TCCGTAACAATCACGGCATCCCAGAAAACCCACTGTCTCTTACGAGGATCCGGTTCCATGACAAGGACGTTACCGAATTTGCTAGTCGTTACGGCGGTCTTTTTAGCCGCACCTTTATTGCAAGCGCAAGACTGCCCATGCCAAAAAACCACAAAAACAATCTCCGGTGATTGGGAGCATGTCACCGTCGGAATAGGTTTAGCCAACGGAGTGGCGGCTGCCTGCATGGAGGGGGAATGTGAGAACTGCCCTTACTGCAAACCGGCCTCTTGTCCCAGTTGCCCGAACTGTGTGGCTCCTTGCGACTCTTTGGATACCCGTGTCAACGCGGCCTGTCGCACGGCTTCGTTTTACGGAGAACCCTTGGCTATTGGCAGTGCCCAACAAGGGGTGGCCATTGTGATTGGCGAGCAGTCCTTCGATGCCGGCCCACAACCGGAACAACTGGCAATTCAATTAATGGAATACTTGTCGGCCAGCGACCACGATCCAGCTCACGTGCGGCAAGTATTGCAAATGGCTTTGCAAACCACCGCCGACACCGCGCATCAACAAGCGATGTTGCAGAACCGGCCCAACAACCAACCATTACCGGCAGCTCGGGCCCAAACCTTCTCCGAGCATGAGCCCTTCGCTTTACAACCACAGAATAATCGATTGGCACGATTACCAGACGCTGCAGGCAATTCACTTCCTCTGCCCGTAGCCGTTCGTAACCCATCCGAGCCGGTTATCGATTCGCAACGCAAAACAGAAATGGATTTACGCCAAGTGCAGCGTGACCAAGTGGCTATCCAGGAGATGATCACGACCATTCAGAAAGACATGCAGCGAATGGCAGAAAACTTATCTCAGTTACATGTGGAATCCCGCATCAACCTGCCACAAAACCAAAATCTCAACACCTGGAATTCGACGCCCGCGTACGGAAATTCTGCACCAGTCGCATCCGCCATGAATCGTGCCGTAGCTCAAGACGAGTACGTTGCTTCACTGCAACGGGAAGTGGCTCTATTACGGCAGCAACTTCAATCCATGCCGCGGCGTTCCTCCATGTCCAATGGAATGGATCGTGTGCAACAAGCGGATTTTGAGCAGTCATTACGGTTGCAACCGCGACGTTCGCCCACGATGCCGCTTACGCCCGCTACGACCGCGTCGATGACGGTCAGTTACTACGTGGGAGATTTGATGGAGCCGCCGTTCCACTCGGCCACGTTGCGTTTGATGCAATACATCAAGGCAAACGTCTCGCCTGACAGTTGGAAAAGCTCGCAGATGATTCAAATCACCGAACCCTCCATCTCGTTGACGATCACGCAATCTCGGGCGAACCATGAACAAATTGCAGAGTTGCTAAGGCAAGTTCGCACAGGGGCTCGCACGTACATGCCGGAATCGACTCGTCGATAAACGATTGGGTGGGATAAAAACGGAGTTCCTCATGAGAGCCGCATATTATGCGGCTCTTTTTTTTGGAGAGACTTTGTCCACATTGACCGAAGCAACGTTTTCCGATTTGGGAAAACTACGACTGCTCAAGCTCAATACCCAATCCACTGGCAATCCGGTTGGCGAATGCAAAGTAGGAGACAATAGCGCAGAGGTCGTGGATTGCTTGATCGCCCCACTCCTCAGCGCGAAGCTTATCGATATCTGCAGCTTCGATACTTGCCGGCTGCTGAGTCAACTTCTTGGCGTACTCCAGTAATGCCGCGTCACGGGAACCGAGTTGGCCCGAGGCCAGCTCTCGAGTCAAATCCTCGACCAGTTCATCTGTCTTTTGCTCGGTCCAGCCAGACTTAACAAGGTGTCGCCGTAGACCACGGCCATGATGTTGCAATCAGTAGTGGCACCCATTCATGGAAGAAACGACAACAGCGACCATTTCCCGCTGCACTAGCGTTAAGGGACCGGGTCGCCGCATGAGTTGAGCATAAAGCTCGAAGTGTTGTTTCATCACGGGCGCGTTCACTCCATGCACCTGAATGATATTGTCCGGGTCATCAACACGTTGATCTTCCGGGATGGCATCGCTCGGCAGGTAATCAATCCAAGCCATATCAAGGAGTCAGTGAAGTGGCTTGCCGGGGCACGGATGATCCCTGGGTGCTTAATGCGAACCAGTCAATATTCGTATCAAAATCTTCCGCACCGTACGGAACACTCGCCAATAGCGGTGCCACACTGCGTTTGGCAATCTCGCTGGCATTAGTACCGCGGCTCTCGTCACCCTCAAACCCCTCGGGATGCGTCATCACAATCCCGGACACTGGGATACCGTTTCCGTAACACGCGGCAGCGATCAATGTTTGCATGGTAAAATTGATGCACCCCAAGACGTTAGGCACCACGACAATCATGGGATACCCCATGTCGACGGCTACATCGGCGACAAAATCTCGGTCACCGATGGGCGACATTAAACCTCCAGCACCTTCGATCACCATAATGTCGGCATGATCGGACCAGACTTCTAGACCTTGCCGTAATTGGGCGGCGTCGATTTCACGGCCTTCTGCCTTGGCTGCCAGATGGGGAGCCAAAGCCGCCTGAAAACGTTGCGGACAGACGGCGTCCAACGTATGGGGCCTCCCCGCAGCTTCCCACAGCACGGCTGCGTCCTCTGAGATAATATCGCTACCAACTTTGATACAGTCACTGGCAGCCGGCTTATAGACTCCCACACGATGGCCGGCTGCGCGAAGCGAGCGGGCAATCAGGGCCGCGACAAATGTCTTGCCGGCCTCCGTAGAAGTTCCAGTAACAAACAGGCCTCGCGGCGGTTTTTTCAACATGCTCGTTAAGGTACCATTCGGGTCAGATTCGTCTAATTCATTTACCGGACGGCGAAAGCCGCCCTCCGTTAAGATTGCTAATTGTGCCGTCCAACCGAACTCAATTAAAGCGGGTATCTTTTTTTTCTTTCATCGGAAAGAAGACCCCTCCAAGTCCTGAAAACTTCTCAGGCCTCGAAAGGAATTTGCCTTGGTCAAAATAGCTGCCATCCAGTCGGCCTGTCAGCCAGACACGGCGGTAAATCTCACCCGTACACTTGATCAGATTGCCGTTTTGGCCGACCAGGGCGCGGAAATTATTTGCTTGCAGGAGCTTTTTATCCACCCCTATTTCTGCCAAACCGAAGATCACCGGTTTTTTGAGCTGGCAGAATCGATCCCCGGCCCCACGACCGAGCGATTGTGTGAACTCGCAGCCGCCAAAGGGGTGGTCATTGTCGCCGGATTATTTGAATCTCGAGCTGCCGGCCTATTTCACAATTCCGCGGTGGTCATCGACGCCGACGGCCAGCTGGTTGGACATTACCGCAAAATGCATCTTCCAGATGATCCCCATTTTCTAGAAAAATTCTATTTCGCGCCGGGAGACCTCGGTTTTCCATCAATCGACACTCGATTTGGAAAAATCGGCGTGTGCATCTGTTGGGACCAGTGGTTTCCGGAAGCAGCACGTCTTACCGCCCTGAATGGTGCCGAGATCCTCGTCTTCCCTACGGCGATCGGCTGGCTGGATGAAGACCGCGAAACTTTTGGCGATAGCCAACTGGACGCTTGGAAAACGATGATGCGCTCCCACGCCATTGCCAATGGCCTGTTTGTTGTCACTCCCAATCGGGTCGGCCGCGAAGACCATATTGAGTTTTGGGGAGCGTCTTTTATTTGCGATCCGTATGGGCGCGAACAAGCTTCCGCCAAGATTGGCGAAGCCGATACCATCATCGCGGATTGTGATCTGAATGAAATTGCGACAGCCCGTACCCACTGGCCCTTTTTTCGTGACCGTCGCATCGATGCTTATCAGGGCCTTTTAAAGAGGTGGACGGATGATTAGTAGTGACAAAACGCCACCTGCTGAGCTGGGTTTTCGGATGCCCGCAGAATGGCATCCACACGAAGCGACTTGGTTGGCCTGGCCTCACAATCGGCAGACCTGGCCGGAAAACCTGCCCGCAGCCCAGCAGGAATTTGTACGTTTGGTAGAAACGATATCCAAAGGGGAAACGGCCTGCGTTATTGCTTCCGCTGAAGGATTGGCGCAAGCCAAGGCCGCGCTGCAGCACATCAAAAACCTGCAGCTCTTTGACATCCCCACCAACGACGCTTGGATTCGCGATTATGGCCCCACCTTTGTCATGCAGCCCGAATCCGCATCCTTGGCAGGCATCAACTGGCGATATAATGCTTGGGGAGAGAAATACCCACCCTTTGATGATGACGCGAGGGCTGCGGAACATATCTGTCGCGCCGCCGGCACCAATATGTTCTCCACACCCTACGTCGTCGAAGGCGGCGCTTTAGAAATAAACGACCAAGGTGATTTACTGACCACCATTTCATGCTTGCTTAATTTCAATCGCAATCCGATCCTTCGCAATGGCCAGATCGTGCCCCTGGAGGAACCGATCAGCGAATCGGAATTCTCCAACCATCAGGCCAATCTCTCCCGGGTATTAGCCGCGATGACCGGAGCGACGAGTATCACTTGGCTCTCCGGAGCAGAAATGCTGGGGGATGACACCAATGGTCACATTGATCAACAAGTACGTTTTGCCGATTCCGAATGCGTCATTCTGGCAAAAGGCTACGCCCCTGAAGATCCATTGCAGTCAAACTTCGCGGTCATTATCGAAGAACTGAAATCTACGTTTGGAGCTCAACACCGCCAGCTTCAAGGGATGGATTTACCTCTGCCGCCACCCATCGAATTACACGGACGAAAAATCCCAGCGAGTTACCTGAATTTCTACATTTGCAACTATGGTGTGATCGTCCCGCAATTCGATTCACCCTTGGCTGATGCCAGAGCCATAGATTTACTGACCGCCGCCTTCCCCGGCCGACGCGTCATTGGGCTCCCTTCCTTAAACTTGGCATGCGGTTTGGGATCATTCCATTGCCTAACTCAGCAACAGCCCACCTTTTGATGAGGAATTTCTCGATTTTTCTTTCTCGAATCGATCGTTTTGCGACAATCGCATTTTGCATCTCAGCGGCTTGAGCCATAATGGTGTAGTTGCCGAATCTAAACCTTAAACTTGGTACGAACATGTCAGTACGGGCTAATTACGACCCCAAATTTTTTCGACGGTTTCTTTTTATTGCGCTCGGCTGCTTGGCGTTTACGGGCTGGTGTTTCTACGACGCTTTGATTGGTTATCCGTCCGAGTTCGAGCGTTCTCGGGTCTATTGGCAACCCAGCGAAGCCAGCAAAGACTACGAAGGTATGGAGCGCACGAAGTGGCGAGAAATCGTGGCCGAGAAGGGCTGGCCAACCGACCAACCGAAGAAACCCGATGAAATCAAGAAGTCGATCAGCAATCAATACCTGTATGCATTGATTTGCATTGTGATCGCCCTGCCCTGTTTAATTAAATGGTTCCGTGCACGAGGATCGTGGGTTAACGGTGATGCGACGGAACTGACGACCAGTAAGGGTCAGACCATTCCCTACCCATCGATTGTCAAAATTGACAAAACCAAGTGGGAAAAAAAAGGGATCACGCGGATTCACTACAATCAGGATGGCACCGCGAAAACCTATACGTTTGATGACTTTAAGTTTGACCGCCTGAAGATGGGTGAGATTCTTGAGCAAATCGAACATGGTCTGCAGGATGAGCAAATTGAGGGTGGCGATCGCCAATCCGTTATCAAAGCTCGTATCGAACAACAGAAGCAGGAAAAAGCAGCCAAAGAAGCGGAGCTTACGGCGCAGTTAAAAACGGAAACTGAAACAACCGAAGACTCCGACACCGCGACTTGAATTTGAGTGGTGAACTTCAATGCCGCCGCGCTTTAATCCGCACATAGGGCGCGACAAAACGGCTGCGATGCCCTAACGAACCCTTCGCTGCCGACAACTTGGCATGCATGGGTTCGAGCAGATCCTCGATGACAAATCCCGCGCGGCACATCCAACCTACTATTTGTTCCCAGCGATGAATAAATTCTTGGGCTCCCGCCTCACGCAACGGGGACTTCCCGTCAAATACGGGAAGTGCTGTTTGTCGGTAATACTCTTCGCGGAGTGTGTAACCCGCTCCATCAGGTTTCAATTCGGTTTGCAAACTGGCAGGCTGCTTGTGCTGGCTAATATATAACCCGCCGCTGCGAAGCACTCTCGCAATCTCTCGATATACGTGGGTCAAATCTGGTACATAACAGGTACTGACTGGATGAATGACGAGATCAAAGACGCCTTCGCCAAACATCGGCATATGCTCCATCGAAGATTGGACTGTCTCGATGTCGAGTTTCCGTTCCGCAGCCACCTGGCGATCCATTTGCAGCATCCCACCGCTAATATCCACCACGGTCACCTGACCGCCTGCCGCTGCGTATAAAGGTCCTTGGCGTCCTCCACCCGCAGCTAAGCAAAGAACTTTTTGACCCCGGATAGAATCGCCTAGCCATCCGGGACCATCTACACATTGCAGGGGATTTGCGAACAAATGATCTTCTGCCGGTCGCGCTAGCGGGTTGCCTTGCGCCGCTAACTCATCCCAAGCCGCTTGATTAAAATCCACCCATGGCTCGGTGGATTCCGTTTCCGCACCTATAATCAGGCCCTG
>JAAEPL010000518.1 GCA_024232675.1 Planctomycetaceae bacterium | reverse complement strand
GGACATCGCCATTTCGTAAACTATGTGGGCGAAGGTATGGAACGAGAAATCCCTGGGCAAGAATCGCAAACATGGAATCAAGTCACCAAGGAGTATTACGGTTATAGCAATCTCTCAGACTTGCAGGTTCGTTGGTTAATGTGGGTGCAGAAAGGCAGCAATCCAATCGCCCGCACCGATATTGCAACCAACACTCCGCCGGCAACGGCCAAGCCGGTCTCCACGGCATCACAAGAGACCCTCAATCCCAGCGAAAGCTGGTACGTGCAGCAATCAAGGCTAGGTGGTAATGCGACCATGCAACGACCCGCACCGTTGACCGCCAATTCCAAATCATCAGGCACCGGTTACGCGCCCGGTTCGATCCAGATGAATGCACCCACATCACCTGCTCCCGCGACACCTACGGTTTGGCGATAGCTGTTTCGCAATGGTCGATGGCAGATCGAAGCCCCCTTCCCCGCTGAGAGTTCCCTCAGGTGCCTATTCCAGCTTTTTCTCCGTCTTTCAAAACCGTCAAATTGGCTCGCTGACAATCCAACCTGAAAGTGTGACAGACGGAGATATTTTCCCGCTGTCAAAACAATAGCTTCGTTCCAAGCACGACCCAGCAACCATTTCGCGAGTTGGCGTCGCAAAGCGGCTTTTGCTCAGTGGACGACGAGCATCCCTTCTACGCTCAAGGCACCAACAAGTTAGATCTCCTAAGTCTTTGTTGGCACTGGTGACCCTTCGGATCAACAGCCCACAGAATGCTCAACACATCCTCGGATGTTTTTTTCTGCAGCACCGCTTCCGTCCAAAAACGCTCAAGGCAAAACTCATTGCTTTCAAAAGCTTTACTGGGCTCGAGCGTGACTCCACCCACTTTGAATGCCTGAGGAGACCTTGGCTCCACTGCAGGTGACCGCTTGGATGGCAGCCAGAGAAATCAGAGCGATGGCAAATTCGTTCGATTTACTCGACCGCATACCATCAAATTGCTAGGATCGGGCCGACGTCCTGCGTTTCGTCTTCCACGCATGAGAATTTCTCACCCCTCTGCGAAAGCCAACTCGCTTGCGTTAAGTGACTTTTACTCGCCGCCTCATTTAGCTCCTAGCAGACCACAACAACTTGTTCAAAAAATTATTCGGCAAAAAAAGATTTCGACTTTTTCACGACAGTTTCGCAATGACCAAGGCGACCAAACTGGCAACACTTTGCCAGTGGACTCAGCAGCAGTCAGCCCGTGAAGAAACCGTATTAATCCTTTCTCACTTCCCTTCTTCGTTTCTCGAAAACCAGGACGCCTTACAGGAAGCAGGCATCGATTTTGAAATCATTGCAGAACGCATGGATGAGCAGACATTTTCTCAATGGCTAGAGACCTCCAGCGGCCCGGGCCAGGTTGTTTTGACGATGGCTCAAATGTTGGATCTAACCCCGGGGGAGACCGACCCCACATCCTCCCAGCCCAACCTGCAAAAATCCGACAAAATGCTTTCTGTGATTGTGACGGAACGTTACCCCATCGTGATCAACGACCAGCAACTCGAAGCGTTCTTTCGTCGCGTCGACCGTGTGGTATCCATGGGATACTTAATCTCTTTTGACGACCCCGTGGTCAAAGGCCTATTGGGAGAACGCTTTGTCAACCTGATGGAGCAACTGGGGTTTCGGGATAACGAGCTTATCTCCAGCGCCATGACCTACCGTGGCTTGGCACGCAAGCTACAAAAATCGACCGCCTCTGTCACCGAGGAACAGACCGCTGAATCGCCTGAAGAATGGATTGAATTAAACGGAATACCGGGCAGCGACAAGAAGCCGCCTGCATCCAAGCGTCCTAGAAAGCCGTCGTGACCCGTCCGGCGGCATCTCGACAGTAGGGCAACCAAATCAGGCTTAACTGTTCAACTTCCAACTCGCCTTTGCGCGGGGGTATGCTCAACTCTTCCAATTCCCATTCGTCGATGGCCATGCGATTTTTCAGGTTTTTGATTTCCAACTTAAACTCATCCTCCATCGCTTCGTAATCGGCCTTGATATCTGCTAATGATTCTTTGGCTCGCACTACGTCATCACGTTCTTTACTGGCACGACCAAAGGAACGCATACTGGAACTGGCACGACGAGAATTCGTGGCACTGATGGCTTTCCGCCCCAGCAGGGCTCCTAAAATACTGGAGCCGACAGAAAGAATAGTATCCGATCGTCGATGCTTGTACTGAGATTCTTCCTTTTCTACTTTTTGTTCCGCACGACGGATTCGCGACTGCAGGCTTTCAAGTTTCTCACTATATTTTTTTCGTAACCGCTCCATCTCGAGATCTCGTTTCTCAGAGGCCAGTTGCTGCAACCTGACCTTAAATTCCCCCCGCGTCTCTTGCGGTTTCGAGTTCACTTTGAATTCTTTGCATTCATAGATTGTCAGGCATTGCTGATGATACAGGTAATCCACAAATTCCTTTTCC
>JAAEPL010000517.1 GCA_024232675.1 Planctomycetaceae bacterium | reverse complement strand
GGCAATTCTAGCCGAGGCGTCCCACCAAAATCGGCGCGAACGGGCTCGTGAGATCAGCCAGGGTGGCTCCCCCTTGGGGCTCCCAAATGATGCCCCTGGCAGCGTTTTGCGACCATGAGGCTCTCAAGAGATACATGTTGGGGGCGCCAAACGGCAATTCTAGCTGAGACGTCCCACCAAAATCGGCGCGAACGGGCTCGTGAGATCAGCCAGGGTGGCTCCCCCTTGGGGCTCCCAAGTGATGCCCCTGGCAGCGTTTTGTGATCATGAGAGAGTGTGAGTGTGAGCTTAACTTATCTTATCTTATCTTGAAATCTCTTCTTATCATATATTGTGCTATCTTATCTTATCTTGTAGTATATTATCTTGTCTTGTCTTATCTGGTGATTATCATTGGGAGGAGGGAGGCGCGAGCGGGAGGAAGAAGGAGGAGGAGGAGTGGGAGGCGTCAGAGTAATAACAAGAACCCCAATCCTTAGGATATGGGGAAAAAGATCCACGATGAAAAACCAGTCCTGGGGAATGTGTCAAGACTTCCGGGGACCGCGCATTGAACAAATCACGACATCGGAGGTCTGGGGGTGGCCGAGGAGCGGATTCTGAACCCTGGGCGTCTCAGCTCGGCCTGCCGGCGTAGGCTTGATTCGCCCGGGTCTCGTTTCGCCCGGCTCGTTTCGCCCGGCTCGTTTCGCCCGGGTCTCGTTTCGCCCGGCTCGTTTCGCCCGGCTCGTTTCGCCCGGCTCGTTTCGCCCGGG
>JAAEPL010000516.1 GCA_024232675.1 Planctomycetaceae bacterium | reverse complement strand
GGGGTTGCCTTCGCGTGGGGCGGCCAAGAAGCGCGTTCAATAATACTCAGCAAGAGGTTCGGTCATGAAATCACTTCTCACAACTGCTGACACCGTACTGCGCCGATACACGCCCGACCCTTTTGTCATCGCGTTGTTGTTAACGGTTGCCACGTTTGCTCTGGCGGTCATGGGAACCGACAGTCAGCCATTGGAGACCGTTCAATGGTGGGGCAGTGGGTTTTGGGGGCTGGCTGAATTTACATTAAAGATGGCGATGATTCTCTTAACGGGATATGTCGTTGCCAAGTCGCCGCCAGTGCAGTGGTTTTTATTGAGCTTGATCAAGCATGTCAAAACACCAACACAGGCAGTTTTGTTTTGTACGTTTGCAGCAATGATCGCATCCTGGATTAACTGGGGATTCGGTCTGGTCGTGGGTGGGGTCGTAGCGTTGGAGGTTGCCAAGCGCGTCCCCGCAGCCCCTTTTCGTGTTCTCGTGGCCGCGAGTTACAGCGGTTTTTTGGTGTGGCATGCCGGTTTGTCGGGCTCAATTCCACTAGCCCTGAACACTGAAACCGACAAAATCACCCAGGAGTTAGTTGGTTTCACAGTGCCCCTTTCCCAGACGACGTTTGGCACCGTGAATCTCATTGCCCTTGCGTCGATCGTGATTTTGTTACCCACGGTCAATTGGTGCATGTTGAAATTTGTGGGGAAGGCGCAGACAGCCAGCGATATCGAAACACGCCCGGCAGTTCCAGCGTCGGTAGAGAATCAAGAATTGAGTACTTGGTTGGAGCGATCGTTTTTGTTGGCCGGTTTGGTAGGTGGGTTGGGTTTGTTGTTTTTGGCGAGCACCCTATTTGACGGCACGTTCCGATTAAATCTCGATTCCGTGATGTTTGTTTTTTTTATTGCGGGTTTGTTGTTGCACGGCAGTCCCCGCGCCTTTATCGAATCGGTTCAAGAAGCCGTTCCCAAAATCGCTCCGATCCTAATCCAGTACCCGCTTTATGCGGGCATCATGGCTCTGTTGGTCAAGACAGGATTGGCCAGTCAAATGTCGGAATATTTTGTCAGTGTGGCTAACGCTGATACGTTGCCTCTGATGACTTTCTATAGTGCTGGACTGGTCAACCTATTCGTGCCCTCCGGCGGGGGACAGTGGGCCGTTCAGGCGCCGGTCGTGCTGCCAGCTGTGGAACAGCTCGGTGCCGATTTGGATAAAACCATCATGGCGGTTGTCTGGGGCGATGCTTGGACGAACATGTTGCAGCCCTTTTGGGCCGTTCCGTTGTTGTCGATTGCCGGAATGCGGATCAAAGATATTATTGGACTGTTATTAGTCGTGCTCATATCGAGTGGGGTCGTTTTGAGCGCTTTATTTTTAATGCTCTAAGGACCGCTTTTTAGATCTGGCCAAAGCGTCAGCTGTTTTTTTCTTTGGCCGCTCGAATTGCGGTGACCGATGCGTCTTAAATCTGAATTTCGGGCACTTCGCCTGCGACCACTAATCGACCGGCTGTCGCTTTGCGAATTTCGTCGACGCTAACGCCGGGCGCTCTTTCCAGTAAGCGAAAGCCATCGGGGCAAACATCCAGAACAGCCAAATTGGTAACGATCCGTTTCACACAACCGACACCGGTGAGCGGCAGCGTGCATTGTTTCAACAATTTGGAGTCACCTTTTTTGTTGGTGTGCATCATGGCAACAATGATGTTGTCAGCCGAGGCCACTAAATCCATAGCACCTCCCATCCCTTTGACCATCTTGCCGGGGATTTTCCAGTTGGCAATGTCCCCGTTGTCGGACACCTCCATTGCGCCCAAAACCGTCAGCTGGATGTGTTGGCCACGAATCATCGCAAAGCTGGTATTGGAGTCGAAAATACACCCACCTGGCAAAACGGTAACGGTTTGTTTGCCGGCGTTGATATAGTCAGCATCCTCTTCACCATCGACAGGGAATGGCCCCATTCCCAAGATGCCGTTCTCAGATTGAAACACGACGTTAATGTCGTCGGGCACATAGTTGGCAACTAAGGTGGGGATGCCAATTCCTAAATTGACATACCACCCATCACAAAGTTCTTGGGAAATTCGTTTGGCAATTCCGATTTTATCTAACATCTGTATCGGTCCGAGCGTTTGATTTTTTAGGGGTAATCTGATGGGCTTTGCAGCAAAGTCACTAGCACTGCGGTTCCACGGTTTCACGGTTCAGCGACTGAGGCTTAAGGGTTCCGCGGTTGAACCGTGCGTTGTTCAATGCGTTTTTCATAGTTCACGCCGGCAAATATGCGTTGTACAAAAATACCAGGTGTGTGAATGAAATTGGGATCGAGTTCGCCAGGCTCAACAATCTCTTCGACCTCGGCAATCGTAATCTTGCCGGCCATTGCCATAGCGGGATTGAAGTTTCTTGCGGGGCCGTTGTACATCAGGTTACCGAAGCGATCACCTTTCCAAGCTTTGACGATTGCGAAATCGGCAGTCAACGCGGATTCGAGGATATGGGGTTTGCCATTAAATTCACGTACCTCTTTACCGATTGCCACTTCGGTTCCAAAACCGGCAGGCGTGAAGAAAGCAGGAATGCCGGCTCCTCCTGCGTAACAGCGAGCTGCCAAAGATCCCTGTGGGATGAGATCGACTTCTAATTCACCGCTCAACATTTGGCGTTCAAATTCGTCATTTTCGCCCACGTAAGAGGAGATCATTTTTCTTATTTGTTTTTTCTGCAAGAGCAGCCCCAAACCGAAATCATCGACTCCGGCATTATTAGAAATGCAAGTTAGGCCGCTGATGTTGGAGTTGGCTAATGCCGCGATACAGTTTTCGGGAATGCCACAAAGACCGAAGCCTCCGAGCATCAAAGTCATGTCGTCGGCGACGCCTTGAATCGCTTCCTCAGCGTTTGCTACGAGTTTATTCATAAGAGGAACGTGTTATTAGGAAGTGAAATAATTGGGAACGGGTTATTAGTTTTGAGCGGTTCGTTTTCTTGCGTTCTACCCGATACCTCCTGAGGAGATCGAGTGTTGTTTGCGGAAGGCCCACTCTTGGTCGGCGTTTAGCCACCCACCCTGGCGGCAACGGGGTGCCTCACCAGCTCCGGCGGTTTAGGGAGTCCGCCATCACGAAAATTGTGTTTCCCAGCTCGCAGCATGCGAATGGGGCATTTTCGAGGCACTCTCCCGAGGCAGCGATTGCTTGGCATATTAATAACCTTTGGTGAAAAGGTAGGGGAAATACACGTCGACGGGCCGGTCGGAGCCGGATTTATTGATAAGATAACGAGTTTAGTGTGCTAAAAACTCCGCGCGAAGGTGCGCAGGAGCCAGAACTGTCGATATAATTCCGACTGACGAAAATTCGGCGGTCCGCACAGAACTTCCAAATCCAATACCTAGTTAACAGTGAAATCTCCAGCATGGCGACTGTAGACATCGGCCTGACCACAACCAAGGCCCCCTTCATCGAGAACGCGCAGCAGAACGGTGATATGTTCATTCACCAACCCTACGAATTGTACAGCGACGAGAATCAGGAGACCTGGCGTCGTTTGTATGCGCGGATTCGACCCTTGTGGGAATCCTACGCAAATAGCAAATTTATGGATGGTGTGGATAACTTGATGTTAGATCCACAATCCGTCCCGCGTTTGGCAGACGTGAACAAGTATCTGCAACCGCTCACGGCTTTCGAGGCAAAGGCGGTGGCGGGGTACGTGCCCGCTTACATCTTCTTTGACTGCTTGAGACAGCGTCAGTTTCCGACCACGATTACGATTCGCGAAGGCAACAAACTGGATTACTTGCCGGAACCCGATATTTTTCACGATATCGCAGGGCATGTTCCCATGCACACCGATAAGCGATTTGCTGATGTATTGGTGCGGTTTGGCGAAGTCGCCAAGACGGCCGCCTTACGAGCGCAACAACTCAATCAGAGCGATCTTGCTGCCCGCGATAAAATTGTAGAAAGCAATATTCGCGCGATGGCACGGTTTTTCTGGTACACCATCGAGTTCGGCTTAATGAAGCAAGGCAGCGAGCTTAAAGTTTATGGCAGTGGTTTATTAAGCTCGTTGGCAGAAATTCAACATTCGATTGAATCACCCCAGGTTCAGCGCTACCCCATTCGATTGGAATGGGTGATTAATCAGTACTTTGAAATTGACCATTTCCAAGAATTGCTCTTTATCGTGGATTCCTTTGACCATCTCTTCGATCTCGTCGATCAATTGGAAAGTTGGTTGCATGAAGGCAAATTGGATAACACGGCGGGAGGAGAACCGCGTGCCAATCCCGAAGATTTGAGCTCTTTCTTGAACGCCAAAGTGGACGATTAGCCCGCGCGGGGAAGAACGGTTAACAGTTCGAGACCGATCCGTTAAACAATGGAATATTATTGTGCTGTGAAGACAGCGCGGTTTTGTACAGTTAAGCCCAAATACTGACCGTTCTTGCAAGGCAGAAATTCGTCGATGGAAAATCCCAAAAACTGTGTGATTAGTGGCGGCACCAATGGAGTGGGGCTCGCGACTGCAATAAGATTCGCCAAGCAGGGTGGGCAGGTGGCCATCTGCGGACGTGACCAAGATCGCCTGAATAAGGCTAAATCCGAAATCGCGACGTTCTCCAGCCCTGATCATATCCACACGTTCGTTGCCGATTTGAATTGTTCTGCCGAAGCACGAAGTTTCGTGGAGGGAGCCATCGCGGAGATGTCACAGGTTGACGTCTTTGTTAACAACGCCTCGATGGCACCTTGTGCCCCCCTAGATGAAATGTCTGATGAGGCGATTGAAAGCTGCATCAACGTCAATGTGAAAAGCGTCTACTACGCCACGCGATCGATCTGGGAACACATGAAATCTCAGGGCGGGGGCATTATCGTCAACCTCTCTTCAACGGCCGCTGTGGATCCCTTTCCCGGGTTTAGTCTTTACGGTGCCACCAAAGCCTGGATCGAATTGTTCACCACAGCCCTCGCCAACGAAGGGCGTGAGCACAACATTCGCTGCTATGCCATTCGACCTGGAGCTGTTGAAACCGCTATGCTGCGGGGACTGTTTGCCGATTTTCCAGCCGAACAATGCGTTTCTCCGGATGACGTGGCCGCCCTGATCGAAGTGGCTTGCGGGCAAGGCATGGTTTACAGCAGCGGTCAAACCATCAAGGTCAGTCTCCAATGATCCATCTCACACGTGAAGTCCGATTCAATTTATTACCAGGGCACAGCCAACGCCCGGTTACCAATTCGTGGGGTGGTTGGCCCACCGCGACCGCCCTTTCACCCCACCTCGTATTTCGTTGTCAGTTGGCCGGCGAACTGGAAACCGACAGCGGATACCTTTGCAACATAAAGTTGATCGATGACGCGTTGCGAAATAAAGTGATTCGCCCCTGTTGCGAGTCGCCACCTCCTGAGACGGCGGAAGCATTGATCCAGTTTGCGTTCCAGGCAATACAGGGTGCCTTCCCAGACAACTGCCGCATCGAAAAACTGACGCTTGGTGTCACGCCCTTCCTGGAATATTCCATTCACAGCAAAAACGAAACCATGATCCAAATTACCCAGCAATTCGAGTTCTCAGCTTCCCACCGACTGCATAACCCAGCGTTGTCTGCCGAAGAGAATCTGCGGGTGTTTGGCAAATGCAACAACCCGCACGGCCACGGACACAATTACCTTCTGAAAGTGACCTTGGAAGGGACTCCCGATGAACAAAAGCCGGTTGTTTCATTGGAGGGATTTGAATCGCTCGTAAGAAGCCAAGTCATCGACGAATTGGACCACAAAAATCTTAATGTCGAAGTCGCAGCTTTTCAGTCCTTAAACCCCAGTGTGGAAAATATCGCCATGGTCATATGGAGGATGTTGGAGCCCGCGTTGGTCGACCTGGACGACGGCCAATTACGTCTGGCGTGCGTGCGTGTTTACGAAACGCCAAAGACATGGGCCGATTATTTTGGCGATCGTTAAATGGGGTGAGTGGCTCGGCAGAAGAAAAAGCTGCGTTGCGGACTACTCGGCTACGCCCCAAGCTAGAAACATTCAATCATGCGATTGTCGCACCATAAACGCTATCAACTTTTGGTTGCTAGCAGAAAAAATTCATGGCTGAAGTGCCCCGAATGATGGCAACTCCCTGTGCGCCACAAGCCGCATTATCTCCTGCAGTTGACTTTTAGATTGGACTGACTTAGAACCCGAAGAGATTTGATTTTGATTGTGGCGGAGCAAGGAACGATTAGACAATGAACCGCATCAAGCTTGGGCCCCTCGCTGGCATGGGCAAGTCCCACTCCGAACTTTGTGAGCTCTCTAGTGATTCGTCAGTTGGAGGATCCTCTTCTGATCGCGTCGATTCGGAAGGCGATCATATGGCGAGGCATTTGGGGATCACTAATGGAGCAAGTGCCTCATCTTACCGAAGCCCAAGTTCTATCTTTTTGCCCGTGCATTACGAAAGTCGGTACGCGTATCCGCTTTTAATTTGGCTGCATCCTAATGGCTCCAGTCATCAACACCTTGATGAGGTGATGCCGAAAATCAGCGATCGGAACTACCTCGGCGTATCGTTGGCTGGAACGGAGCGACTTGATCAAGATGGTTCCTATGGCTGGCTGCAAACATCCGAAGCCATTGAGTGGATGATTAACCAGGTAGCTTGGCAGATTGATACCGTCGCTGCTCGGTTTAATATCGATAAGCAACGGATCTTTATTGCCGGGCAAGGGAATGGCGGAACGATGGCTTACCGGATCGCCCTGAAGCGGCCGAATTGGTTTGCCGGAGTCGCGTCTTTGAACGGCAGTTTGCCAGCCAATCTCAACCCTTTGGGCAATTGGCGTGACTGTCGTGATGTTCCGGTTTTTTGGGCTCACGGTAGACGCTCTGTCTATTTTCCGGAGTCAAATCTTTGTCATCAATTGAAGTTACTGCACGTTGCCGGTTTTGATGTGACTTTGCGGCAATATCCCGTGGCCGATCAATTGCCGAATCAAGTATTGGGTGACCTCAGTGAATGGATGATGTCCCAATTATCCAGTTCCGGCGCCAATATCATTGGCTAGCATAAATTTCCGTTAATTACGTTGGCTGCTTCTCTGCCGCCGCAGTCCGCGCGGAAAGTGACGTGACTGTCTCCTCTTCGCACGATTCTTGGCGTCCACAGTAGACGCTGGCAGCCTGCCTGTGAGCAGCGATAGCACCGCTTTCGTTTGCAATCTCGAAATACTGGATTGACAGTATTTGTGAAATTCTTGTAGATATCTGCGACTTCGCCTAAAGAAGTTGGTCAGGATGACCGGCATGGCGAAGACGAGTTGATGAAACGCACAGTTGATTCAAGCAGGGATTCGCATGAACTACTCAAAAATTTCGACACCCGACATCCGAGCCTGGCAGAGCCTTGCCGAGATTTTTCGAAATCGTTTATCGGGCATCAAACCCATCGCTCCGGTAAATCTTTGCATTGATCAGAAGTTCATGCTCGTTCAGTTGTTGCACAGCGACTTGCAATCGGGCTCCCGATACCAATCGCGCAATGTGGAAAAGTTGGTTCATGACTTAGCGACGGACTTGGAGGGCTTACTTTCAAGTTTGGATGTGAAGCTCAGCGTAAGTTGTTTTGGAAACGGGCAGGGCCGCGTTTTCTTCGAAAATGACTATTTAGGCATCTGGTGTTTATTGATGGAACTAGCCACGCGAGTTGAGCGTGGTTCCACCATTGAATTAACTTTGGGATCTCTGTCGCACGGTATCGAATTGGAAATCGGGTGTGACAGTCGGTCGGTAGAGTCCGGAGAATTGTTAGCTTCTGAGGCTTGGGAATTTACACGTCAGTTGATTTCGGTTGATCGTGCCGTTGACTTGAAATGCCCCGTTGGAGGCTGTGCCATCCAATTGGATTTGTCAGGCCGCACTTCGTCCCAACGTCGCGTTGCATAGCCTTTGTCAGTCGAACGAATTATCCACAGCAAACTAAAGCCGTAACGACAGGGCAAGCCGTATATGAAATCTTGGCAAGAATGGGGAAGTTCTCTCGCAGGTTGGTTTCGCGAACGTCCGACAGCGGCCCGTTGGGGAGTTGTGACTTTGGTGGCACTGACTTTAATTTCCGTTATCGCCAATCAGAAGTTCTCGTCTCCGACGGAAATATCACTATTCGAGTCGCGCGTACTGACCCCTGATGAGGTCGGTTTAATGCAAGTTGCGTTCGGGAAATCAGGGCTAAACGAATATGAAATTCGGGGGACGCAGGTATGCGTGCCACGACAATTTCGCGGCGCCTATCTAAAGGCTTTAGCTGATCACGGCGCGGTGCCGCGAGATTTGCAGAGTCAAGCCGAAGTCACTTCCGCGGCAGGGATCTTTCAAACTCGCCAGCAACTAAGGGCGGTGCAATTAAATCGCAAAAAAAGAACCATTCGAGACATGGTTTTACAATTGCGTTTTGTCGATCGAGCCATGGTGGAATACGACGAGGCGAGCGGCAGTTCGCCCTTCGAAGACATGCAGAGAACGGCCATTGTGAATGTCGGTCCAGCAGAAAATCGAAATCTGAATCTGTCCGAGGTGAAAGCGATTCGGGACACGGTGTGCGGAGCCGTGGCAGGTCTGCAACCGGATGACATTACGATTATCGACACGTTTTCGAGCAAATCTTATACAGGTGTGATTGCCAGTGATGCGGAGAAATTTCAACCGCACGAAATGGCGCAAATGCAGGCGGAACGCAAATACGAGTTGAAGATTCGTAGTGCGCTAGCGGCCTATCCTGGGATTCGAGTCAATGTGGAAGTGATGATTGACCCCGTCGTCAGACGGATCCGTGATGAACGAAAAATACATAGTAAACCGATGGTCATTCAGAAAATGACCCATCGTGAATTTGAATCCAACATGCCGTCCACAACCCCTTCGCGATTAAGGGGCTTTTTCAGTTTGGCAACCAATGTGCAGGGGAATGTGGAGAAGTTGGAATCACCCAAGGTGGTATCGGAGACGACCGAGTCCGCAGCAAATGGCACCTTTGAAACGACCGAGTCAGCGGGACCGATGGTCAAGTACGTGAATGTGTCGATTGGAATTCCCGAACGCTGCGTGAAGTATTTTGTGAATCAGAATATCGAAAATGCCAACGCGGAAGGCCTCACTGCCACCGAACAACGGCAAACGATCTTTCAACAATTAAAAGAAGATATCCAGCAAAAAGTTAAACCGCTGGTTCCAGCGGGTGAGTTACCAGCCAGTCAACACTTTGTGGTCACGGTCGATCGTGAAATTCACTTTCCCGAGTCGATTACCGCAGGGGATAAGCCCGCAGAGGAGTGGGCAGGGCAGTGGGTTTGGTTGACTCTCATCGGCGGCAGTTTGTGCTTGATTATATTTATTCGACCTTTTGGTAAAGGGCGTCAAGGCGCAGTATCCACGCCCAATCCAGAGACCGTTAATCTCAGTTCTGAAACAGCAGAGCGAACCTACCAACCTCCAAGCGTTACGGAGGCCACATCGTCGGCCTCTCGTCGGGCCGAAATGCCAACGCCGCATTTCTCAGTAAAGAGCAGGGGGGAATTCGTAACCAGTTCCCAAGTTGAATCGCCACTAGATGTGACAACCCAGCATTTAATGCGTGATCAATTGGATCAATGGTGTCGGGATAACCCACATGCGGCAGCAGCCACAATTCGTCAATGGTTGGATAAAAAGGCAGGGTAATGTCAGAAGCCAAAGTAAAACTAGCAACTCGGCAAACCAATCAGTTGGCGCGTTTACTCGTAAATTTCCGACGTGAAACGGTGATGCTGTTACTTCAGGGGTTTGATCAAGAGACACGGCTTAATGCGGAAACGCAAATTAATGAATTGAAAGCCATGGGATGTCATTCCGATGAGGGTTCATTAAATGACTTTGCTGATTTCCTTTACTTTGATCCGCAAACGATGACAGCGGCCACACCAAATATTTTACGTCCCGAATTGCGATCGCATATTCACGTGGGTGTTACACCAAGTTTTGAGCAAGTTGTGCAGTGGGATAACGAGTCACTGGATCAGCTTTTACAAGCGGCTGCACCCGATCTGACGATTCAAGTCTTGACCTGCAGTCCTCAATCGTTCATTGAACGAGTCCTTAATCGATTATCGAGCGAGGATGCGGAGCGGGTGCGTCAGCAAATTAGTGAAACCCAGAGCGTGGATTTTTCAGAAATGCAAAAGATCCATCGAATGTATTGCGACTTGGCAAAAAATTTGATGGAGCAAGGGCTGATTCCCAGCTAAACCGACAGAAACCATTTATGAAAATGATGATGAAATTTTGCTTCTTGATGCTGGGCACTCTGATTGCGTTGGGGTGTGCCGAGAACGTGTGTGCACAGAACACCGAAGGTGAAACACTCATCTCCGCAGCACCTCAAGAGACGGAGGGTTTGCGGAGCGCGGCCGAACGCAGCGTTGACTGGTTGCAAAAGCAAATTAGTCCTCCCTCGGTTGAATCCACTTCGACGAGCGGTTTACAACTTTTTCGAGACCCCAATACGCGACAATCCGCGATAAAAACGGGAGCTACGTTAACGCTAGTCTTAAGCCTTTTTTTGCTGGGCGTCTTTCTGTGGCGTTTGCGACCATCCTCCCGGAAGCCTGTAGGTCGAAAACAAGACAACCAAGTGCTTACGGTACTGGGCCAAATTCCCTTCGTGCACGGGCAGCAACTGCAAATAGTACGGTTGGGCACGAGACTATTATTAGTCGCGGCCTCTCCATCAGGGTCTCAAACACTGAGTGAAATATCTGACCCCCAGGAAGTGTTGCAATTGGAGTCAGCTATTCAGCAAGGTCGCATGGATTTGTTGACCGCTTCTATGCAGCAACGTGCACTTCAGGGAACGAACCCAGCTTCCAATGTCTCACTGGGTAGCCACCAACGCAGCGGCCGAACCCTATTGGAAGCTTAATACTTTGAAACTCTCGCACTCCTTATCATCGAAATCAAAAAAAGTACGCCGTATCCACCCGGTTACGGTATGGGCTTTGGCCGGTTTGTGTGGACTTGGCATTTGTCTAACAGCGATCCCCGCTTCCGCGCAGAGTTCGGACCATGAGACGGTGGAAACGACGATTCAGGATTCGTCCATCTCGGAATCGCTGGATCTGGAAGAGTTTGTTACACCAGGCAAGTTATCCGGTACGGTGAAAACCGTATTATTGCTGGCGGTCATCAGTTTGGTTCCTGCCATCGCCATGATGACCACATCGTTCGTGCGCATTGTCGTGGTGTTGGGAATACTACGTCAGGCGTTGGGGGCGCAGCAAATCCCCTCAACGCAAATCATGACGGCTTTGGCGTTGTTCATGAGCTTTCTGATCATGGCTCCGGTTTGGCAGGAAATAAAAAAGGAAGCCGTGGATCCCTACACGTCGGAAGAGAGCGAGTTATCGCTGGAAGAAGCGTGGGAAAAAGGCACCAAGCCTGTTAAGCGTTTTATGAGCCGGCAAATCGACGCGGCCGGAAACGTCGATGATATTTGGTTGTTTTACAAACATCTACCTGCTGCTGAACGCGAACAACGCCCCGAGACATTTGAAGATATTCCGCTGCATGTGTTATTACCGGCATTCATGATTAGCGAATTGAAAATCGCTTTTCTGATCGGGTTTCAGGTCATCATGCCCTTTCTCGTGATCGATTTGGTGGTAACTAGTGTGACGACTTCGCTGGGCATGATTATGTTACCGCCGACCATGGTCAGTTTGCCTTTGAAGCTCATCATGTTTGTATTGGTAGATGGATGGAACCTGGTTGTTGGCATGTTGATGCAGAGCTTTAGCCCTTACTTGTGATGAGAGCCATCTCCATAAATGGATCCCCAGATTGCAATTGAAATCGCCCGCCAATCGGTCTTCCTGGTGCTGCTGTTGGCGGCTCCTGTGTTGGTCGTTGGCGTAATCGTGGGCATCGTCGTGGGGGTTTTGCAGGCCGTTACACAAATTCAAGACCAAACCGTGATGTTTGTAACCAAACTCGTCGCGGCAGTGGTGATTATAAGTATTTGCGCTCCTTGGTTTGTTGAGCATTACTCAGGGTTCAGTCGTGATCTGATCCAACAAATCCCCAGCACCGTGTTTGATAAAGCGAATCATTGACTGATCGTACGGGAAGACGACACTGAGAATATGCGAGTGATAGAATGAGCGATGCTGTTCTTACTGCCATCTTGCTGACCGCCATCCCGGCTGTGGTGCGAATTACAGCGATGGTGATGACAATGCCTTTGGTCGCCACGCGTGTGGTGCCCATGCGAGTCAAAGTGGCATTCATTTTGGCCTTGTCGTTGGCAGTCGTCCCCGGCGCGGTAGCGACGGCAGAAACGCCTAGCCTGGAATGGACGGCGTTATTGCTTACCTTGGTTAACGAAGTGTTAGTGGGCGCGTTGATGGGTTTGTCCTGTTCCATCATGCTTTCTGGTATCCAGATCACCGGTAGTGTGATTGAAGGGCTTTGTGGATTTTCCCTCGCATCTTTTGGGGCCCCTGCGGATTCGGAAACAGGTGGTGGACCCTTGGGTAAGTTGTTCTGGTGGACCACCGTGGCTGTTTTTGTCGCCGCAGGAGGCGTTGGGCAGTTGATTGACGGTTTGTTGTTTTCTTTTACTGCGTTACCCACGGGGACTTCGGTATTTGATCAGTCATTCGTGGATTTTTTGGTGACATCCATTGGCTACGCTTTTGAATTTGGCGTTTCGGCAGCGCTACCCGCGATCGCCGCGCTATTGGCAGCCTCCCTCGTTTTGGGAATGGTCCAACGAAATTTCCCCCAACTGGGTGGCATGCAGGTTGGCCTGGGAATTAAAGCCGTCTTCGGTATGGCGGTTACGTCGCTGGTGCTGTTGTCGACTCCGTGGATCATTAATGGTGGGTTTGAGTTAACGCTGGGCGAGTTGAAAAACTGGTTGGAGTTCCGGGAAACGGGTTAATTGATGTCTGACCGAGATGAAGCAAATCTAGACCCTTCGGTAAATCGATTGCAGCGTGCGCAGCAATCGGGGCAGATGGCGCGAAGCCGAGATCTAGCGGTCGCTGTGGTCTGGTTAGGAGGCATCGCACTGGTCGCCACATTTGGACATTGGCTATGGCGTGCAATGGATCGGTTCAGTCAAAGCCGCTGGGGCGAATTTGATATCTCCATGTCGGCCGAACAAATGCTGAATAGCAATTGGGTGGGGGTGGCAGGTGTATTTTGGAGCAGCTTATTTCCGATCCTCGCGGGCATTGCTGGGATTACTATTTTGACTTGGACTGCCCAAAGTGGATTTCGCGCCTATCCTGGTTTGTTGGCTCCTGATATCGATCGTTTGAATCCGGTCCGTAACTTAAGGCAGATCTTTTCCGCCGAGCAAGTGGTGTCGGTTCTTTTAGCGATCAGCAAATTGGCTGTCTTGTCCATCGTCGCCGCCTGGGTGGTCTTGGGTGACCTCGATGCGCTGATGATGCTGGGGAAGGGGCGTTTGCAGGAAAAAAGCCCTCTCCTGATGGATTGGCTGGTGGGCACGGCACTGCGACTGTGTGTCGCTGCATTGGCGGTTGGAGCCGCCGATTATGGAGTCCGCTGGTGGTTGCATCGCCGGTCTCTGCAGATGACTGAGCAGGAAGCTAGGGATGAGCAGCAGGCCAGCGAGCCATCTCCGGAAATCCATGCTAGGCGTCGGGCGCGGCAATTGGGGTGATGAAGGCTGCTTGCCAGGCCAGTCAGTGAATTTGGGATTGCCTACCCAGCTCGAACGAAGCTCGCATCTTTTTCTGTGGAGGCGTAGCCAAAATTCGTGATGTAATCTGACCAGACATCATCGATGAGTTCTTTGGTAGCCTCATTCAACTGCGTTTTATTAGCGCGATGAGATTTTCGCTGCGACCAGTAATTCTCTAAGGTCACGCGCGCTTGAGCGAAGCCTTTCAGATCGAAGGCCGAATAGATGGACTCAATTTGATTGACAGGATCTTTCACAAGATCTTCAAATTTCAACTGTACCAAATTCTCTTTGGGAATCTGCTCGACTTGCTCGAAGTAGCCGTCATACATTTCGCGGTACCATTGATTGACCTGATCGATCAGGCGTTGCTCATCGTTTTTGGAGCATTGATACCCTTGTACTGCCGCAAGTGATTTCCATAAGTGGATGCTGGAGGGGAAGATCTTGTGGGGATGCCGCGTAATGTGAACGAACCTAGCTCCTGGAAACCACTTGGCTAAATGGGCGATGCGACCGGTGTGGGTCGGCGATTTTAACACCAAACGCTTGGGGTTTTTATAGCTGATCGATTTGTAAAACCATGTAAGGGAGTTACGCAACTCTTCGATTTCTCCCGCATTGGCATCATTCAGGTTTAGCATCTGCTGGAATTCGGGGCGCTCATTAGAAAAAGCGATGTGGTAATAAGGGGTCGGGGCGCCCATACCCACCAATGCGAATTCATCTTCCTGTGGTAAGTTTGGTCCCGCAGGCATGGAATCCATAGGTCGTTTGCTAGGCATTAACAAACGGAGTAACGGTTGCAGGAATGGTTTGGTCAGATTGTGATAAGTCGGAACAAAGCACTCAAAGGTCGAGGGCCAAGAGAACTGTTGATCCAGGCAGAGCATTTCGTGCAGCAACGTGGTGCCGCTTCGCCAGTGACCGATGATGAAAATCGGAGGCTCGCTCAATTCGGTCGCCTCGATCTGGCGTTTCATGAGCAGCTGTTGAGTCAGCGCTAAGCCACTTGAGAGCACTGAGCAACCACCGACCATGAACATCATGGGGATGCGCGTGGGGTGGACGCGGAAGTGATTTCGGGAGAGCAACCCCATGTAATCGGTGAAACGCATGCCGGCCCAAAAACGCGGTGAATAGAACGGGTACGAATTGACACGTTCTTCGCAGAAAGTTTGTTGCTTGCTACGCCGTTTCATTTTGAGTACGTTCTTGCGTTCTTGCCCTGACATCATAGATCTCCCTATTTTCCTTGTCCGAGGTCGATTGCACAAGCGATCAACCGGCTATTTATCGCCAAATCCCTTGGCTAATGACGGCGAGTCGTATTCAAGCTACGTCTCGCAGGCGTTTTCCGTTCGCACGGAGGTCGAATAATCCAAAAATATCTTCCCGTGAGAGACCCGAATGTGCGGGCTCGCTAGTGTCGGACAGCACCGTTTCGAATAATTCTCGCTTGGTTTGCAAAACGTCATTAATGCGTTCTTCGATGGTGCCCTGCGAGATCATTCGAGTGACGGTGACGCTTCCTGTTGAACCGATGCGGTGGGCTCGGTTGATCGCTTGATCTTCCACCGCTGGATTCCACCACTGGTCGAACAGGAATACATACCGACTGAATTGCAGGTTCAATCCCACACTCCCCGCTCCATAGCTCATTAATAAAACATGTCGTTTGGGGTCATTTTTGAATTGCTCGAGGATACCGTCCCGTTTTTTGGAGGGCACTTTTCCGTGGTATTCCAGCGGGTTTGCTTCGGGAATCTGACTGGTGATTTTCTCGATCGTTTTCACCCATTGGCTGAACACAATCGCTTTCTGTCCACTCGCAATGACTTCTTCAAGGTTCGCACGCAATTGTTGCAGTTTGGCACTATTGCCAGTTGCGGGATCGAAGTTGCAGATTTGCTTTAGTCTCAAGACCAGCTCAAAAACATGTTGCACGGTTATGGATTCCCCCATTTCATTAAGGGTAATCACTCCATCAGATTCAGCCTGCTCGTAGGTGGCCTGTTGATCCTCGTTTAGCGACAGCAGCTCGTCTCGATTTAGCAAAGGTGGTAAATCGGTTAAGACTTCGGTTTTCGTGCGCCGCAGGATATGGTCCCTAACCGCCGAACGCAGTTGCCTGACATGCATGCCAGGCGCAAGATATCCGGGTGAGAGAAATTCAAAAATTCCCACCAGATCATCGGTGCTGTTTTCAATAGGGGTGCCGGTCAAGGCCCAGCTGCGACGACGCGGTAGTTGACAAACGGCCTTACTGGTGGCGCTTGTGCGATTTTTAATCCGCTGGGCTTCATCCAAGACAGCCAGGTCGTAATGAATGCCGGAATCTAAAATCGTAGGCAGGTCACGATTCATTAATTCATAGTTTGCGATTTTTACTGGCAGATCCGGGTTGTTCCACAGAAACTGCCGCTTGGCATGATTGCCTTCGACGACGCAAGTCGGAATTTCAGGGGCCCACAGATTGAATTCGCGAATCCAGTTGGTGACCAAAGGTTTAGGGCACACCAATAAGATGCGGTGAAGTTGAGAGGAACGCATCAACAAGCGAATCGTGGTGATGGTTTGCATGGTTTTACCCAAGCCCATTTCGTCTGCCAAAATAGCGCTATGTCGGAGAAACAGAAAAGCGACCCCACTGAATTGATGGGCGAATGGCGGAAACGGAAAATCAATGGTCGAGCTTTGCAGCAGGCTCTCCAGTGGCGGCTGCAGCATACAAAAGAGACGGTCTTCCAGTTTGACCATGTCGCGTGGTGGTTTCCAGCGAGTGGCCGTGCCGGCGGGCTTGCTGGGTTTTGGGGCACGGCGTTTTTCCAACGGCGGTACTTGGTTGGTTTCAGTTCCCCCCGAAAATAAGAAGCCGCGGGTTTTCAGTTTGGGAAACGGGAATCGGATGGATGCCACAACAGGCGGAGGGATAACGAGATCCCCTTTTTGGGTTTCGATGCCGGACTGGCCGGTTTGGGATGAAGTGCTGGGTATCGCAACATCTTGCCAGATTGTGCCGGCGGCATTATCTCGAATCATCGAACATCCTGTCGGGTCACCGCTTGAGCTTCATCAATGGCAGTCGCGATTCGCTCGAACGGTTCCCTTAACTGGAATGTTGTACGTTCAAGGGCGGCGCGTATGACACCTTCCCTCGACGGATCGGAACTTTCTATCAGCGGGACATCGTCCGCCTCAGTCGCCTTCACGAGAGCAACATCAAGTTCGATTTTGGCGTCTAACCCCAAAGCTTCTTCTTGGTTGACCAAAATGAGGCCAGCACGATTTTTTGCCTTTTTAATCAGCGACGGGCCAATGTGCTCGCAGATCAAGAAATTTCTCAACGTGGATCCGTAGAGGATCTCTTGGGAACGTCCGGGCTTAACGGGAAGTGTGCAATGGAACTCCAGAGGGCGTCCAATCTCGTTAAGAACTAAGTATCCACCGCAGTAACCAATGGCTTCAATTTCCATGACGGAATAGAAACCAAAGATGGATGAGGTGATTTCTTCGGATGGGCGGGTGGCTGGAAGCATGCAGTTTTTACAACAGTGCAACAGGTGGAAGATTCTGGTTTTTCCACCATTACATGAATGAGGTGGGTTGGAAGAAAGATCGACCAGCGGAGGACCGCATCTTTAAGCGTCAAAGATGCGACGTTGCGGATTAGGGAAAGCCTGCACGGTTTTAGGATTCGTCGGTTCGGATTAGGAAAGATAGTCCTGCTACAAGGGAGCCAGCACTTGTCAACTGCCTAACTGGAAAGTTTTAACGGAGACGTTTTATTTATATTTGTGTCTCACTTTTTTATCCTGTTTCTTGTTAAAGATTGCGGTTCCTTGTGTTTGTGATGCGGGTTTGCCAAAAAAGGCTCGATTCATTGTGATGTTTCTAAAGTCATTCTCGACACTCTTCTTAACCGTGTTTATACTGGAGTACATCCCAAACATATCCCCATTCATCCCGTTGCGGAGCGACACATGAACCACGGTCCCCACGATAATCTTTCCCAAGTCTTTCACCTGGACGTTTCCCCTGGTTCCACCGAATCGGCAGGCGTCCCCGCGACCCCAGCACAGGAAATCACTGATCTCCTGCGGCAAATGGTGGTTGCTCAGGATCGGCAAAATGAGTTGCTGGAAGATCTTATGGAACAGATGAACGCGGGCCAACGTCAGCGAGCAGCCGAATTGGGGCAATGGAAAGAAGCCAATCCCGTACTGGCTCGCCGCTGTCGCATCGCGGCTGAGGCTTTGGGGCAGGTGCAAACAGAATTCATTGAAAACGTGACTCACGAAATCAACGATAATCACGAGAATATGATGGAAGGTGAATTCGTATTGAATGAATTTGTCGACCGATTCGGGCCGCGACTGGCTCACCTGAATGGTGTCTTGCAACTGCTATCACAATTAAGCAGCGTACCGGGTCATCACCACTAAGGTGTACCCATTTCGATTCGCAAAGATAATACAAACCGAAGGTTGAACGCTTCGGTTTTTTTATGCGCTGACTCGCAGCCTCACTCTGCAGTCTGTGTAATTAAAAAGCAGTTCGAGCAAATTTGAAAATTAGCGAGCCGATTGATTGCGATGCAAACAAGTGATTCTAAACCCGATCGACATTATGAACTCGTTTCGACGCTGACACCCGATGGCGTGAAACTGCAGGGTCTTTTTCAGCGGGCGCAGGAAAAGAAGAGCGTTTCACTGGATGCAGCAATTGTGCTTCATGGTCTTGCAGGTAATTTTTATGGGTCGAGCCTGAACCTCGGGCTCGCGGATGAGCTTGGGTCACTTGGCATCGCTGTCGCAGTCGTCAATACACGCGGTCATGACAATATAAGTACGAGTCGCGTTGCCGGTCGTGCTAAGACATTAGGTGCGGCTTATGAAATAGTCGATGACTGTCGCCATGATGTCGCTGGTTGGATCGATTGGATGCGTCAAAGAGGCTACGCGAACGTGGGCTTGATCGGGCATAGTTTGGGGGCAATCAAGGCGCTCTATGCGGCTGCACAGTTGCAGGATGAAAGCATAAAAGCCATCGTCGGTTTGTCGGCGACACGATTATGTCACGCATCATTTCTGCAATCAGAAAGAGCGGCCGATTTTCGTAAATGGATACGAACTGCGCAGGAAGAAGTCGAGCTCGGAAATGCTCACAAGCTAATGCAGGTGGATTTCCCTTTCCCCACTCACATGGCGGCAGGCGCTTATCGAGATAAATATGGGCCGGAAGACCGGTACGATTGGACTCGGTGCGTAGACCTGATTAACGTGCCCACGCTGTTGGTGTTCGGTGAGCGTGAATTGCAAAAGAATGCGGCTTTTCAAGGGTTAGAGGAGATCGCTCGTGATATCTGTAAGACGCGAGAGCCATTTTCGATGACTGTGATTGAAAGTGCTAACCACTTCTACGCAGGGGTTCAGCATCGCGCGATGAGAGCCGTGAAAGAATGGATCGAAGAAAGACTCTGATCCTGTGGTAAACCGCTGTGCGCAGTTCGGTCGTCAGGTTTGGCCGCCGGTCTTTACGTCAGCGAAGTTGCTGCAAGTACTTTCGAATCGCGATGGCCCAAGCGGAAACAATCGTCACCGGAACTGCCAACATGAATGCGATGCTCCAGGCGAATCCCAAAGCCATCCCGTTACTGTCGTGAGCCACTGAGCTTTTGCAGTTAGGGCAAGCTTCGGCGACGCATGGCAGAAGCAGCATGCACGCAATTAACGCGGCACATGTGACTGTCCATTTTAGCAGGCTCGGGTTGTTCATTAGCCGACGACCGGGGTTAGTTCGGGGATGGGCGGAAACCACCAATACAAATAAAGATACACCAGCACACCGGTAACCGAAACATATAACCAGATCGGAAACGTGATTCGGGCGATTTTTCTATGCTTGCGGCGGATAGTTCCTTGGTTTTGCAGGAATTCAGGGGAAGGGTTGGTGTTTTTGCCCCGCAGGTCGATTTTCAGTCCCAGCCAAATCGTGATCAAACCGAGGACGGGGACGGCCATCGCCAGGATGATGTGGGGAATAAGAATCAATAGATAGACCACATACCAAATTTGATCATAGTCTGCGGTGGGAAATTTTTTGCTGCCAACGTTCGCATGGTAGAAGAGGTAGCAAATCAGAAAAACGCAGGAGACTGCGAATGCTGAGAGCATTGCTACTTTGTGCGCCTGCTCTTTTCGCGAGCGAATTAATACATAGCCAATCACCAGCAATAAGGTGGCTACTGAATTTAATGACGCGTTGACATGGGGCAGCATCTCAATCATTCGTCGTTCATCTCCGTTTTTATTAATTCGAATTCCGCGGGCGGTTGCGTCTCTTGATTCAATTGGTCAACTAGATTCAGGAGTTTTTCCTTGCCGTTCTCGGCCTGCCAATCCATGTGTCCTCGCACGTTCCCCCAACGATCCACCACCGCCAGCAGGGAAGAGTGGTGTTCGCCGTGAACCGGGATTCCCAAAAACTCGCTGCCAATACGCTGAATGTAAGTGTCATCGCCTGTTAGGAACAGCCATTCGTCGTCTGTTGCGTTTAACGACCGTGCATAGGGACGTAAAATTTCTGGCTGATCGTAATCCGGATCTGTTGTAATGCTTACCGTCTTTACCTTTCGGCCGGCGAGGTCTGGTTGGATTTTCGCTAGCCATGCATTTTGTTTCGGACAGACGCTACCGCACCTTGAGAAAAAGAAGCTTCCTACCCAGACCTGCCCGGTCAAATCACGGGAATAAAAATCTTTTCCCTGAGAATCTGTCAGTTGGAAATCTCTGAGCCACGGGTGTGCAGAGGGTTGGTTTTGTTTTGTGTGTGGGAACGTTGCGGCAACGTTACGGGTTTTGACCGTCTTATCCAGAGGAGGGCTTGTCTCGGCAAGTACTTCTTCCAACACCGAGTCAAACCGCTTCATCTCGCGGGGATCGTCCCATGAGAAGCGATCCCGAAATCGACCCCAGCGGTCGACCAGAAAGATGTCACCGGTATGATGCTCGCCGTCGACCACGGTGAGTAGTTGCTGCCTTGCAAGTTCGTTGATCTTGAACTGCTGGCCTGTCAGCATGAGCCACTTCTCGGGATCGGCGTTGAAGTCTTCCGCGTAGGCTCGTAAGACTTCCGGTGTATCATTCTTGGTGTCCACGGACATGCCGATGAAGGTCGTCTCGGTGTTCTTGTGCCGGTTGGCGAGCACTCCGATTTGTCGATTGAGATCCCTGCAAATTGTGGGGCAGTTGGTGAAGAAGAAGCTTAGAACATAAGGCTTGCCCGCCAGAGAGCGACTGTCGAAATCCTCACCGCTGCGTTCGGTCAAATCAAAAGGTTCTATTTGTGGGAGACGTTTCCAAGGAACGTCTACGAAGACTCTGCCGTCGTGCTCAGGATCTAAGATGGCAGCCATCCCCGGATCATCTAGCCTAACGACAGGTTTCAAGTTAAGTCGTTGATAGATGTAGAAGCTGCCATAAACGAGGACGCCGATCCACAGCACGATACCGATTTTTTTGATATTCATTTCGTCGATCTGAAAATGCTAATGTCTTTACCTGAATTGATTTAACCGGACTGGTGTATCCCAAGCAACTCAAATCAGAAGGGGCGTATTGGCTTAAAAAAAGACGGTTCACCTTAGAGATAGATAAACACAAAAATCGTTAGCCACATGGCATCCACAAATTGCCAATACATACATGTTACGTAAAAAGCGGGTGATTTTCGGGCTGTTAGTTTTTGGGGTAACCAAAATGCCAAGGCGATCAATCCCACAATCAAGTGCAGGGCGTGCATGCCGGTGAGGAGCAGGTAGATACTCATCCATGCTTGACCGTTGGGGATCACTACCGGCAGACGCAAGTCATACCGTTCGTTGATGCCCTCAAAACTACCCTCTGTGTCAAACGAGGCGGATAAATTATCTTCGCGCCCTTGGAGCGGGGCAATGGTGGCTTGCAGTTGTCGAGACTCGACCGCCAAGTCTTGTTGTTGTTGCTTTTTCGTCTCGAGCCATTGTTTTGTTGTTTCCATCCTACTGGCCTCTTCGGTGCTGCCACCGAGCAGATCGAAGCGTTCGACCTGGCCTTCCAAGTTTGACAGTTGTTGAACAATCAACTGCTCTCGTTTTATGACTAAACCAAGACGTTCGTTGAGAACATCGAGTTCCCGCTTGAGCATCTTTCGTTCTGGCAGATAGACCCTATCGACGTCTTTTCCGGAATCGACGTGAGGGTATACCTGATAGGCCATCAAATCCATGTAAAGTCTGGCGTCAAAGGGACTGTTGGTTCGCCCCGCATTGCGTGCCGTTGCTTCGGTCATGTTAGCTTTTAATGAGTACAGCAGCTCCATCCGCTGTTTGTCATTTTCATCGAGCGTTTGCGGGTCCCGCGATTCAAAATCCACAATCATGCTGCGTAGCCGCTGATTCACATGCGAGAGGTACTGGTGGTCTGCCGTTTCGTGAATTTGATTCTCGCCCGGGATTGGCATCAAACCTACTTTGTACTTGTCGTAGTACTCGTTGAATTTGATTCCTAGGAAGACGCAACCTAGCAAGATGGTTACCACCAACCATAAACGAGCTGCCCGCGGACGGCTCTCGTTGCATGCTATCCATGATTGCCAAGCACAAACCGCCGAGAACACCAAGAAGATCGTCATGGTGACGCCTGTCTCAGTATAGACATGCATATCCGTTCGCGTCGGCCAACCCGACTGTAACGTTGTCAAGCGAAGTACGAGGTATACGGCAATAATGCCCGCAAAGAGCATGACTTCCGTCGATATGAAAATCCACATGCCAAGTTGACCGATGGTGAACGGCAACTTTGATTTTTCTGGCGTAGGTGGGGACACTGGAGGCTGTTGTTCGGTGCTCACATCATGCTCCGTTGTCATTGGACTAACGCACAAATCGACAGCAGTGCCAGATAGGCGGTCAGGTAGCCGAGTGAAACTCGAAACAAACGTCGAGAGGTAACAGTATCTGTTTTCTTCCAAAACACGACAGCCGCTTTGAGGTACCAAACGGCCAGCCCTAAAGCGAGAATCAGTAGGACCACGTTGATTAAATTGGCCGGCCAGATAGCAGCAACTGTGACCGGGAACAGCATCAAGCAAAAGGCAAGTGCGTGCCGTCCAGCAAGTTTGCCGGTGGCATCAACCGTGGTGGCCATGCGGATTCCTGCGTCAGCGTACTCTCCTCGATACAGCCAAGCGATTGCCATGAAGTGAGGAAACTGCCAAATGAACAAGACGGCGAACAGCAACCAAGCTCCTAAGGTAACCTGTCCATCGCAAACCGCGGTACTGCCGATCAAGACTGGCAAGGCACCCGCCACGGCACCCACGTAAGTATTCAGCCAGCTGCGGAGCTTCAGCGGTGTATAGATCCAGACATACAGGATCCAGTTGCCACCGGCGATTAATGCGGTTTGCCAGTTAACGAGGGCTATCAGCCAGGCGAGACCGATGCCAAACGTCACCGCACCAAAGACGGCGACCTGCACAGATGAAAGTCGTTGTGCTGGGAGCGGACGTTTGCATGTCCTCACCATCATCCAATCGACATAACGTTCCAAGTACTGGTTGAGCGCACATCCACTGCCCGAAATCAACAACAAACCAATCATGGCATGGACGAGTTGCCAGCCCGAACCGGCGACGGTTTGCGGGAGCGAAACAAGTCCCGCTACAGCAACTGTCAGCAAAACCATGATGGAGATTCGCGGTTTCGCGAGTTCCACGTAGGAACGAACCAATCCAACCGCTTGGTCTGTGGGCTCGTCAGTTGCTGATATTATGTTAGTTGCCACGCGGCGTTCTCCGAAATCGGGCTCTTCCGAACTCGTTTTTTGCCGGTTGGACGGCGATTTTTTCATGCCTTAGCATAATCAATTGTTGCTCAATGATCGAGATACAACTGCCACAAACGCGGCAGATAGGTCTTGGCTCAACCCCCGTTCCCTATCGTCCTACCCCGGTTGTGTAATACTTAAACTTTACCGCTCAGGCACGTCTTCCGTAGACATCTTGCCGTTTTCCACCGTCCCCTCAGGCTCGTCGACCTGCAGCCAGAAATCTTCGCCATGTTCGGGATTGCTGTATTCGTAGGGACCTCGGGTGATGGTGGGGATTTGCTCGAAATTGTCGTGGGGCGGCGGGGAACTGACCGTCCATTCAAGGGTGTTGGCGTGCCAAGGGTTTTTTCCTGCCCGGGGGCCCCAAAACATGCTGTAGAAAAAGTTAACGATAAAGATCAATTGTGCAGCAGCCATGGCAAATGCACACCATGTGATCATTCGGTTCAGCGGCAGTAGGTCTAAAAACTGCCCGCTGAAATAAGGATCCGCCATGCGACGGGGAAAGCCCCGCCAACCGAGAATGTGCATGGGGAAGAAAGTACCGTTCAAAAAGATGAAGGTTAACAGGAAATGCCATTTCCCCGCGGTTTCATTGAGCATCCGCCCGAACATTTTGGGAAACCAAAAGTACAGCGCGGCAAAAACGCCCATGATGGTTCCGCCAAATAGGACGTAGTGAAAATGAGCGACGATGTAATAGGTGTCATGGACAAACTCGTCGATGGAGTTGGCTGCCATCACAATGCCGGACAATCCACCAATGATGAACATCGAAACGAAGGAGATTGAAAACAACATCGAGGTGGTGAAGTGAATCCGACCACCCCACAGTGTTGCCAGCCAATTAAATACCTTCACGCTGCTCGGCAACGCGATCATCATTGTCGAGATCATGAAGACGGTTCCCATGAAGGGATGCATGCCGGAAACAAACATGTGGTGTCCCCAGACGACAAACCCCATGCCCGCGATGGCACACATGGAATAAACCATGGGACGATATCCGAACAGAGGTTTGCGGGCGAAGCAACAAAGAATGTCAGAAACCATCCCCATGATCGGCAAGATCATGATGTAGACCGCTGGATGGGAATAAAACCAAAACAGATGTTGCCACAACAACGGTTGGCCCACCGTGCCGACGGTTTCAAAGTTATTGATGATCAAGTTGTCGGGCGTGAAGAACCCCGTGCCCAAATGACGATCCATCAATTGCATCATTAACGCGACGGTCAAAACCGGCAACGCCAAGGCTTGCAGAATGGCGGTTATCAACAGGCCCCAAATAGTCATGGGAAGCCGGAACATGTCGAGCCCGGGGGCACGCAAAAACAAAATAGTGGCAATGTAATTAATCGAACCCAGAATGCTGGAAATCCCTACGAATAACAGGCTCACCAGCCACAGAGTTTGCGCCCAACCGCTGCCGGGCGAGGCTTCCCAAACGGTTGCCAATGGGGGATAGGCAGTCCAGCCGGCGCCGGGGCCATAGCCCGGTGCAAAAAAGGCCATCAACAGGCTGATAAAAGCGGGCCACATGAACCAGTAACTCAGCATGTTCAATTTTGGAAAGGCCATGTCACGCGCCCCGATCATCAAGGGGATCAGGTAATTACCAAAGGCTCCCAGCAACAACGGAATGATGACGAAAAAAATCATCACGGTGCCATGCATGGTGAACAACATGGTGTAAAACTCGGGTGAAATTTGGCCACCCTCGCTCTGAAATAGCCACGAACCAATGATCGGGATCCGGGTCCAGGGCCATGCCATTTGCCAGCGAATTGCCATCGCCAACGCTCCGCCTACCAGCAACCAGATGAGCGCTGAAAAGAGAAACTGCAAACCAATGACTTTGTGATCGATTGAAAAGACGTAACGCCTCAGGAAACCTGCCCGCTGATCCGCGGAGGATTCTTGGTTTTCGAATTGAGATTCAGCAGGTTTCATCATTTGCCTGATCAATAGCCGCGTTTCTGGACGATATCCATAAGCCAATCTTCAAAGTCGTTGGGGGACACCGTGCGCAGCCTGGCGCTCATGCGGAAGTGGCCCCACCCGCAAAGTTCCATACAGTTAATTTCCCAATCGCCATTTTGGGTAATCATAAACCAGATCCTTGGTGACAGACCGGGCACGATATCCTGCTTCAAGCGAAGTTTGTTGATAGCGAAACTGTGGATTACATCCATTGAGCGGAGCTCTGCCACAATCTCTTGATGGGAAGGCAGGACCAGCAAGTTTTCTGAGATGACATCGTCTCGAGTATCGAATGTCCCATCGAGCCCAGGATAGATAAATCGCCAACCAAATTGGTAAGCCACCACGCGGACTGTTGGTGTCTCAAGATCGGAGGAACCGGCCCCGGCAGGCTCAAATGCCCGATGGTCTTCTTTGTTCGCTTGCCAATAAGGGAGCTGGTGCATTGCCAGAAATACCAAAGTTCCTGCGGGGATGATGGTCCAAAGTAATTCCAGCCAAATGGATTTGTGAACGTAACTGGCCACCTTGCGGTTGGTAGCGCGAAATCGAAACAGGCTGAAGGCCAACAGTAACCCGGTGCCCACAAACACGACTGCCACGATGATGTGGAATAGATTGAAAAGGTAGTCAATCCCTTTGGTTCTCGGTCCGATGGACTCCGGGAGCCAAGCATCGTGCAGGCCGACGTTGAAGACCGCGCCCAAGACGATCAGCAGCCCGAGGACGGGGACAGCCAAAAATAAAAGACTCCAAAAACGATCCAAGTTAAACCCTCACTCGTCACTGAAAAATGTTTCGTAGGGTAATTCAATAAGATAGGCCACCAACGCCCATACTTCGCTGTCACTTAGAGTCGGTGCGGCTGGCATGTTTGAGCCTTCAATTCCCGCTTTAACACGTCGATAGAGGTCAGCGGGTTGGCTGCCGCCGCGAAATACCAGTTCCCGCAAGTTACGCGGACGGATTTTACGTGGCAGGAGCGCTCCCGCTTCTAAAAACGGTTGAACTTGTTCTCGTTTGTGTGGGTCAACATTGGCGCGTTTGAGCCATTCATTAGTCCAATCATCGTAATTCTCGGTTTGGCCATCTCCGATACCGGTTTCACCATGACATTGAACGCAATTCGCTTTACCAAAAAATAATAACTTGCCCGCATCCGAGTAGAAATTCATGCGTTGCTGAAAATCGTCGGGCAAGCCGTTTAAGGGAACGACCTTTGATTCTGCATTGGTCCACTTGTTCAATATGGGATCGACCAACTCCATCACGAGTTCCAACGCATATTCGTAATCTTCCTGATTCGCGTCCGTCTTCGGTGGAAGAAGATCTTCTCCTTCTTCGAGGTTGGTGAGTTCCTCCAGCAGTGCTCGCTCAACCTGCCCACGAATGCTGAGGTACTTAACGTAATCCACTAAAGCATCGATTTGGTCTTCGGGGAGTAAGGCAAAAGACGGCATGGCTGTGCCTGCGATGCCCCGTTCTAAAACGCGGCGAATATCCTCGTCGGTGGGCGGGCGATACATTTTCGTCGATTTGAACTTGAATTTCCCCAAACGGAAATCTCGGGGGTAAGGATTCAAGGATGCCGCCGTTGGGCCGACGCCGTCGCCAGTAATGCCGTGGCAGTGAGAGCAATGTTTGCGGTAAAGTCCACGACCTGTGGAAAGATCGGAAGGAACAGAACCGGCCGCTCTATTTAATCTTTGCAGGTCGACAAGCGATTCGTGACCCGCCGGGAAGTGGGGTTGGTCGGGCGTGCCGAAAAAAGCAGTCAACAAATTCCCCACTTGTTGGATGTGCTGCTCGGGAATGGGCGTGCCGTCTTGAAATTCTGTTTCTAGGGTCAATTTGTGGACCGCATTCAAACGAAACTGGGGTTCGCTTCCGCAGCCAACAAAGAGCAGGGCAGACAGCGCAATCCAACCTGAAACGGTCGGTATCGCTAACGATTTACTTTTGAACTTTTCGAACATGCCGTTGAAATCGGTCCCCCGTTGATTCGAGTCATCTCAGAATAACGTGCAAATAGGGCGGGCATAACCTAGATGGTTGATTCCGCATCCGTTTTGCTGCGAATTAAGTGAGAATTTCCCTATATCGCCATCTCTCCTCTCCTGAACCGCCGAAGTCAGGGGACTACAACGCCAAACCGCTATGTCCAAATCGGCCAACAGGAAGCTCCCGCGGAATAATCCAGCCTGTTGTCAAAGGATGGCGAAATTATTCCGCAAAAGCATCAAGATCAGAACGAATCGATTCTGCTACCGTTTTATCGTACGGTAATTCCCGCGAGACGGTGCGCTGGCAAGCCGTTGAAAGCAGGATCAAAAAAAGCAGCATCATCCGGCAATGCCAATGAAAATTGCGCACAGCTTACTACTTTTGTTCGAGAAGGAATTCGGCAGGAATGGTCATATCACCCAAATCGAGGACTCCCCCATCAGGGATGGTGACTGTGATTTCGCCGCGTTTTCCAACAGCGGACTCACCGTCTTTTTCTAACGCTCGCAGATAGCCTCGCGTGGTGTGCCAGAATTGGAATTTCCATTCACCCGCTGGAATGTTCTCGATGGTAAAGCTGCCATCTTTGTCGGTGACTGCGGCGTAGGGTTCGTCACGAACCAACAGTAACGCTTCCATCCAAGGGTGGGCATCACATTTGACGATGCCCGGTAGACGTGAGGCATCTTCCATCTCAACAGAAAGTTTTTGCCCGGCACCGAGACTGCAATTCTCTTCAAAGTTCATCGTCACGACGTGGCAGTTATGCCCGATCCGATCCGAATTCTTAAATTCGACCGATTGCCCCTTACGCACGAAAATCGCTCGAGGTTCAAAGCGGCAGTTCACGTTGTCGAGACTCACAGCCGGGGCGTCCTTGTAAGACGGGTGGGCCTCAGGCCGCTTTTTATCGCCGCGGCCAAAATACATCATCACGAAGGCATCTTGAAGTTGCCCATCGGGTCCCACCAAGAGCTTGCGACTGGTAAAGGGTTTTCCCGTGTCTATGCAGTATTGTCTGTCGTCGGTTGAAAGGGCTATTTCTTCAGCAGCGGGCACGTCCCCGGTGACCACAATCCGGCCTTTTAAGTGCCCATACCCGGCGTCTTGGGCCGTGGCAGGCGATTCGCAGGCGACACAGAAACTGAAAATTACGAGGGCGGAGAAAACGAGACCTTTTTGAAACATGTTTACCATTTGAAATATCTGAGGGATTAATGCAGTTAAGCTCTTAGTATAGCCCAACTACGTGGTCATTTTCCAACCGGCTTCTAGGCATTCTGCGACGCGACCTTTAGAATTCAGCCTTCTCGCCTGAAAAACAGGGGCGATACTCATTTAGGAAAATTCTGGCGGGCTCGAATGAATGTACTTGTGGTTGGAAGCGGTGGGCGAGAACACGCTCTGGTATGGAAAATTTCGCAAAGTAACCGTGTTGATCGCGTGTTTTGTGCTCCTGGAAATGCTGGCACCGAGAGCGAAGCCGAGAACGTGGACATCGCTGCCGACGATATTCCCGCTTTGGTCGAATTTGCAAAACAAAACAGCATTGCTCTGGTAGTCGTTGGGCCCGAGAAACCGCTTTGCGATGGTTTGGTGGATGCGCTCGACCAAGCCGGAATTCGAGCATTCGGTCCCGCTAAAAACGCTGCCGAATTGGAGGGGAGCAAAGCGTTTTGTAAGAATGTCTTGCGCCGCGCGGCCGTGCCCACTGCAGATTTCAATATCTTTCAGAATCCGGAGGATGCGGAACGATTCGTCAGCGAACGCTATGAAGAGACGCCTGAAAATGTGCCGCTGGTCGTGAAGGCTGACGGTTTAGCGGCCGGCAAAGGTGTCATTGTTTGCAGCAATCGAGACGAAGTGTTTACGGCGATCGACCAAATTGGACGCCAAATGCAATTTGGAAAGGCGGGGCGGCAGATTGTCCTCGAGGAACGATTAACGGGTGTCGAGGCAAGCGTGCTGGCGATCACCGATGGGAAGACCATTGTGACGTTACCCGCCGCACAAGATCACAAGCCTGCCTGGGATGGGGACAAAGGCCCTAACACGGGAGGCATGGGTGCCTATTGCCCAACCCCCTTGGTGGACGAAAAGATGTTCCACTGGATTGAAGAAAATGTATTGTTGCCGACCGTACACACCATGAAAAGATCGCGGACGCCTTTTCACGGATTGCTTTACGCAGGTTTGATGGTCACCCCACAGGGTCCCAAGGTGTTGGAATATAACGTGCGGTTCGGTGACCCTGAATGCCAGCCTTTGTTGTTCCGATTGAAGAGTGACCTTTTCGAATTGCTAATGGCTGCTGCGGAGGGCAACTTGGCGGATGTGCCGAGTTTGCAATGGGATGAGCGGACGGCCGTATGTGTCGTCATGGCATCGGAAGGATACCCCGGTGCTTACGAAAAAGGCAGAGTTATACGTGGGCTGGAAGAGGCAGCCAAAGTCCCAGATACCAAGGTTTTTCATGCAGGAACTCGCCGAGATGCCGCGGGTATCGTCACTGCCGGAGGCAGGGTTCTGGGCGTAACGGCCATGGGTAACTCGGTAGCCAACGCCCGGTTGCAGGCCTACAAAGCGGTGAAGTGCATCCGCTGGGACGGTGCCTGGTGTCGCAAAGATATTGGCGATAAGGCCTTGGGTGTTCCTTCCGCCTAGCCGCACATTGGGTCAGGCGTCGTCAAATAAATCGTCGGTGTAACCGGGTGGAAAAATGGAGTCCGTTGCCGGAAGTTCATCTGGTTCATCCGCGGAAGTAGCCCTCGGTCTGCGCGGCGCTGAAGTCTTCTCATCCTCCATGATGCCTTCGATGTCCATCTGCTGCTTCCAGTATTCGACGTCAAACTCGTTTCGCGGGTAATCCGGTTTTTCATCATCCAGCTTACCTTGTCGGTCTTCGGAGCGGTTTTGCTGTCGGGCCTTGTCTGGGAATTGCGTCAGAGAGTCGAGCCATAAATCACTATCCATGGGCGTGGCTCCGCGGGCACTGGCCACACGTTGGATCTGGTGGTCCGAAGAGACGACGGTCAGTTGTTTGGGCGCGGAGTGTTTACGGATTAAAAGATTAATCAACTCGTCTGCGTTCGCATACTCATTCGCGAACTCCACTAAAACGTCATGACTCGTGAATCGGTTTGGGAGATTTTTTTCGCCTGAGTCGAAAACCAGAGTGGTTCGTTTGCGAGTGCCTGCATCGAGATGCTTTGCCAGAATTCCCAGCAGCGTATTCCGTGCTCGTTCCAGCGTCCCGGGACCAATTGACGAACCCAGGATTCCTACGACGTGCAAAAGGTTGTAGCCGTCAATGATAATAAATCTTTTATCCACGAAGCAGTTCCGTGTTGATTCGATGAGGCCAAGGGTGGCAGAAATTTCGCGACTGATGTTCGGCTTGCTAGTTAGCTTTCCGACGCACCAACATACCGCCCCCGATTGCGATCGCAAGCGCTATGATTCCAAAGGCAGCAGGTCGCTTGATGCCACTTGTCGGCTCAATTTCGGTATTGGCTGCCGGTGCTGGCTCCACGTAATTGACATCGGAAACGACATCCTGCTCGTTTTCCTTTTGGATGACGTCTGCAAACGTAGCGGCGTTTGCGTAGATAACGCATGTTAGGAAAAGGGCGATAAAGAGCGATCTGCGGAGCATTTTTTGGGTGTGTAAATCGGCGGTGATTCAGCGATATCCTTCCGTGCAGTATAAGATACCGGTTAGGGAATTGTGCCTTTTGTTACTCAGCAAATTCAGAATTGCCAAATTTCGTCTTGTAAAACATTTGTAAACGTGCGTTTGTTTCGGCCGTTTGGAATGTGTGTTCACCCGTATTTACCGATTCTGACCCTTAACGGGCTATTAGCGTGGGCGACGTTGCGTTGTCTGTGCCGCTTTTTGAGGATCGCGCTGGGCATGTTCCAATTTGCCCAATTTCGATAAAAACGTTTTTTTAGGGGCTGCCGCGCTGATTTCGTCTGCACTCAGAGTCATCCTGCCCACTTCCATCCACCTAAGGTAATTGCATGCCCCAACCAGCATCCGCGAAACACCCTCCGTTTGGTGCCGCCTTAAGGCCTCATCTTACCCGTACGAAAACGATCGCCACCGTAGGCCCCGCCTGCGCGACACAGGAGATGTTGCAAAATCTCATCTTGGAGGGCGTTGATGTCTTTCGCCTGAACATGGCCCATGGCTCCCGGGAAGATCATCAGCAAGCGGTCGATAATATTCGTGCCGCCTGCCTCCACGTGGGGATGGCGGCAGGCATTTTGGTTGATTTAGCTGGACCGAAGATTCGTTTAGGGCAACTTCATACCGAGCCATTGCAATTGGGAAATGGTGCGGAGGTAGAGATTCTAAAAGAGGGAGAACCGAAGCAGGCGTACGAGTTAACCTGCACATACGCTCCCTTGGTCGACGAGCTGAAAGTTGACGACGAGATCATGCTGCAGGATGGGTTGGTCCGTTTAAAAGTCATTGAAAAGCTCGCTGCACGGGTGCGATGCCGCGTGATTGAGGGTGGGGAAATACGTTCCCGACAAGGTGTGAATTTACCGGGCGTTGATTTAGGCGTGCCCGCTTTATTGGAACAAGATCGGAAAAACGCAGTTTGGGCGGCCGAAAACGAAGTGGAATTCGTCAGCCTCAGTTTTGTGCGTCGAGCGGAAGAAATTGCCGAGCTCAAAGAACTTTTGCAGCAGCATGCCAGCCAAGCCATGGTGATGGCAAAAATTGAGAAACGCGAAGCGATGGAGAATCTAGATTCGATTGTCCAAGAGGCAGACGCCATTATGGTTGCCCGTGGGGACCTAGGCGTTGAAATTGAAATCGAAAAAACGCCTCTCGCTCAAAAGAAAATCATCCGAGCCTGTAGCCGATTGGGACGCCCGGTCGTCGTTGCAACGCAGATGTTGGAGAGCATGTTGAAGAACGCCCGACCTACGCGGGCGGAAGCCAGTGATGTTGCCAATGCGATTCTAGATGGCGCGGATGCCTGTATGTTATCCGGAGAGACTGCCATTGGTGATTATCCACTGGAAGCGGTCAGAATCATGCGGAAGATACAAAAGGAAACGGAGCAAATGCTGCAAGGACGTCCCTCAAGAATGAGGTCCGCGGAACAGGTTGCAAAACAAGATGTGACGGAGGCTGTGATTTTTGGAGCGGCTCTGATTGCCAGACGTGTTCAAGCTAAATTAGTGATGATTGCTACCGAGGATGGAAATGCCGCCATCATTAAATCCAAGCAGCGAGATTTTATCCCGACGCTGGCCGTCACGAACGATCCCAAAGTGGTGAATCGCATGTGCTTGCTCTGGGGCGTGGCCTCAGCGCGACTCGATTCCTTGGAAATCGGTATGATGCGGGAATGGGTGGAAAAATGGGCCAAAGATACCGCGCTGTTAGAGAGCGGTGATCGCATTCTTTTTGTCGCTGATACGGAAGTTTGGGAGGGTGTTCACGATACGGTCATGGTTTGGATGGTCCCCTGATTCCTGATTTTTACCGCGGATGCTTTGCAAGGGTGGGTCGCTGCCCGCGGCCAGCGCAAACAAACGTCGGTTGGCGACATCTAGCTAACTTAAAATCACTCCCCAGATCATCACTCCGGTTTTCCGGTAGTGAGCGGGTGCAAGAAAACACTAGCGCAAAAAAAATGGGGCTCAACTGGCGTTGACCAGTCGAGCCCCAATTACCGCAAAAAAGTGGCTGCATAACAGCGGATCCCACCACAGGTAAAATCCGTGTCGCGTTAACATGGTTCGCCATACTCCGGCGAAAGGTGCCTAAGGTTTACGGTCGACATCCTTGTCTGGTATTGGACTCCAATTTCAGACATTGGCGCTGTTGAATCGATTCAGCACTTCTAGGAATTGCAGATGGCGTGCCAAACCGGTCAAGAAATCCGAGATTGGTCATTTAGCGACGAAATGGGCCTGTTAAATTCTCGAGGCGGTTTAATCGCTTCGAAATGGCAGCATTTGGATTGTAAGAATTGCACATCTCTTGCACTTTTGTCCTACGCGTTCTCCCCCAAAACCGCTT
>JAAEPL010000515.1 GCA_024232675.1 Planctomycetaceae bacterium | reverse complement strand
ATCCGCGGGCGATTGAGCCTCTGCCGATAATGCCGGCATCAGGCAGGTGACGGCCATGATTCCTGTAAAAAGCAAACGACTCATTTTCAAACTCCTTGGGTTTAGCAAACAACGCGATGCGAACGGCACGAATAGTGAATGTACGTCGCTAGGGCAGGAATCAACAATAACCTGATTCAGGCCTACAATCCAAGATAGACCGGCCGTGCCGGCCCTGCAACAGTTGACTGGCTGAGGGTTCCTGATGGGGCGTTAGAAGTACCGATTTTCGGGGTGGTGATGCGATTAGCGGTTCGCTAATACTCGTAATCCGGGTTTTCAGGATCGAAGTCGGCGTCGGTTAGACCGGGATTAATTTCTAACTCGCTATAGAAATAGCTTTCAATCAAGGCTGGTTCACCCCCTGCTTCCTCCGGCCACAGGTACCCTTCGTAGCCAACCGGTAGTTGCAGATTATCGTCGATGTAAATTTTCGCGATGTGGAAATCTAGATCATCGTGCTGCTCGGGGTGTGTAATCGTAATCAACGTGATGGGGTTGCCATCCAGTTCGATGTCACGTGAATATTCAACTTGGCAGGGGGAGTCGTGCTGAAGACTTCGCTCCCCTTTCTCAATCATTCGCAGCAGTAGCGTTTCAATCCCAAGTTCGGTGATAGGGTAGCGATTGCCCCGTTTGGCCAGCCAACTATCCGGGTCAAGATTGACCGTGATTAGTTTTTGCAAGCCTGAGCCATGGGCGACTAATTTTCCGTCATTTTCGTTTTCAACCCAAATCGCTTCTTGGCCTACCATCGATTGGGGTTTTAGATGGCGGACGTAAAACGCCTTGTTGATCCCCTTTTCTGGATTGGCATGTCGCACCTTGACGTACATGATTTCTTCGTCGAGTAGTTTCCCACCGAGACGTTCGCGTTTGACCATGATGGCATTGTAACCGTTGACTTCTCGACGAAGTTTTTCCAGTCCCATGCGGGCGATTTCCAAAGCCGGTTCGAGAGGGCTGTCCGGCGGTACTTCCGGGGTTTGGAAAAGGCGATCCGTAAAACTGTTTCGGGATTCGGGTTTGCCATCGACGCCCGTTTTTGCTTGCCTCTTGGTAATGGGAGGTGCTTTGAGATGCGGGTCCGCCGTTTCCTGCATGGCAGATTGAGCAATCACATAGACCGCGCCGACTAAAAAGATCCCTCCTACGATTACCCAGGCCACAGTTCCCAACGCTCGGCCGGTTCGTCTTTTAAATTGCGTTTTAATTTCGGCGTGGTCGCTGAGGTGGTAAGTGGGCATGCGAGGTTACTCAGTATTTTATTTGGGCTTTCCAGTCAAACAGCATCGGCGGCAGTGTACAGTTGAGCGAATTCCAGAACCCAACGGTCCACCATCGTGAGAAACTGATCCATATCGGCTTCTTGCACTGGGTCGTGGTGGCGACGGGTGAACATTTCCTTGTTCTTGATCGTGCCTTTGGCGTTCATGTTAACAATGCCCAATTCGGTAAACGGTTTCACCGTGACCTCCAAGCGGCTGTAGACATTGGTGCGCTTTCCATGCGCGATGCTCAGCTCATCTCGCAACACAGCACCTCCCCAACCCCGGTCACCGTAAATGTTTTCGTATTCGAATCCCGGTAGCTGATTGATCAGCGACTGCAGGGTTTTTTCGATCCGCTCTGAGATTCCCAGTCGGAACTCGGTATGACGGCGTTTCAGATCTTCGGCGTTCAGTTGCTGCTTGGCCGCCTCTCGCTGTCTTGCCTCGTTGGTTTTAAGGCCCCTTTGGATGGCCTGTTTCAGTTGTTCGTCAAATTCTGTCATTGGTATTCCGGCAATCTTGTTTCGTTTCTCATCCACAAGGATACTGATAATGGGCATGAACGGGCAATGTCGGGTTGGCGATTCCTCAAGAATCCGTTTGATTCGGTGACCCAACATCGCTCAACAATCTGTTTTGACCGTTTGGGGCGAGAAATGGTGGGGTTTATCACCGATCCACGTGTTGCTGACCAAGGAGTTTGTGATGTATCGATTATCCGGGTTTGTGATTTTTAGTTTGTTGTTGGTGGGGTGTTTCGAGGCCGAGCAGAATCCGCTCAGCCAAAATGGACCGGCTGAGCAAGCGGAGGGCGAAACCGAAGGTTGGGCCTCGGATCCCTTGGGTTCGGCCGTCGATTCCAGTTCCCAAACCATTCAAAATACAGGGGACTGGTTGAATCGAATGTACCAAGCAGCGAGTGACCAAGGTCTGACGACGGCAACGTCGCTGAAAGATTGGGTGGCGGATGACTGGAAAGCTCAAGGCGATTGGCAGTATCAAACGCGGGCCTTCCCCAAAAGCGATTTGGCGTCAATGGAATCCGCATTAAATGAGGCCGGAGCTGGTCGCTGGGAAGCCTTTCATGTCGAATCGTCTGACGATCGTTGGCTGGTATTTATGAAACGGTCGCGGCGCAGTTACCTTTCCAAAGTACCGCTCAAGGATTTGGTAAACGTTTTGCCAACGCTCTCAGGAGAGGGGCAGTAGTGAATGAATATGCGCAAAAAAAAGCCCCACCAGTTTTGGCAGGGCTTGATGGCGGGTTGGATTCAGCCGTTTAAGGGAACAGCGAATCGAAGATGGCCTCTTCTGCTTCAATCGCAGGTTCGCAGATCAGGCTGAAGGTACCGATGCTGAAGGAAGCGATAGTCGGCAAGAATATCAGCTGAGGTTCAGATACGGTCAATCCATTTCGTTCGAAAAGGAAGTTGGCAGATCCGGACTGGTTGTTGAGGACCACATTCAGTGTGAAGAAGTTGTTGGTCATCGCCAGGCAGATATTTCCGCTTACGGCATTCACGGCAGCCATGTCGGCGATGTTGTTATCGATGGTTGGGTCGTTCCCGGCGTCTTCACCGAGGTCGTTACCAGCCATGTTATTACCCACAACCACTGCGGTGATGGAGCCTTCGTCGAATGTGTCCAAACGTAATCCCTGCTCTGCGTTTCTGGTCACCAAGTTGTTCACAATGCGTGTGAAGATTTGTGACTCGTCCCTCGCGGTAATATTGATACCGTCACCGAAGGGCAGTACGTCGTTGTTAAATCCGTTGTCGGTGATGCTGTTGGCTTCGATCTTTGCTAGGACGTGAGCGTCCCCGCCAGCCAAGATGCCAATTCCATCGCCCGTGAGGAACGATTCGATCGTGTTCCCCGTAATGTCAAAGCGGACTCGTGTATCAACCGCTGCTGTGGCAGTCGAGCCGACAGCGGTAATTTCAATGCCGTGGTTTCCGGCAGGAGCTCCCAGTAATGCGTTGCTGATGATGCTGTTTTGCACCTTCAGGTCGACAAACGAATTGGCACCCACATTGAGTCCGATACCGTCGTCCGCGATCCCGGAGATAGTCAGGTCGTCAAAGTTAAAGACGCTGACTGCGGTCGAGGCACTGTTCTCAACGTTGATTCCAATTCCGTCGATGGATCCCCCGATGTTACTCGCCGAGGTAGATACAATCGCTTGACCATTCTCCACGATGTCGGCGTTGATGCCGTTGAAACCCGAATTGGTAACATTCACATTGTGGATGGTCGCTTCCACCAAGGAGAGCGAACTTGTCCCGAAACTGTTGATGTTGATACCGTTACCGATGTTGGCGTCGATTTCCAGAGCGGTGCCTGTGTTTTCAACCAATGCTTTGTGCGTTCCCCCATCAAAGGCTGTTAGCTTGATCCCATCCGCGGCGTTGCCCGAGATGGTTAGGTTGTCAACAATCGCCGTGTTCAAGCTGGCACCCACGTTCGACGCTTGAGCCGAGATGCCGTTGCCGCCATCGACAATGGAGGAATCGGTTATCGTCAGGTTCTGAATACCATTCGGCGTAGGGACGCCCAAGTCACTGTAGATCTGAGCGAACTCAGTTCCTACTGCGTTGGAATCGAAGATGCTTAAGCCAGCCCCTTCGGTCCCAATGAATACCCCTTGGCCCAACAGAGGCGTCGTCACATCGGTCAATTGAATACCGGATTGTTGGTTCTCCCGCATTTCCATATTCAAGAATCTTATGTTCCCAGAGACACTATCCAGGTTGATCCCGGCCAGTGTGTTTCGGAAGGCGGTCGGTGTCGATGTCGATAAGGCTGGGTCAAGGTTAGCGATTTCCGTATCGAGGAAAGTCACAATCACACCCGTCCCGGCTGTATTGTTGTGATTGGTCAGGCTTATACCGTGACCACCATTATTGGATGTCGCATTGTCGGTAAAGCTGACGGCAGAGGCGTCAAAGTTGTTAATCCGGATACCATCTCGGTTCCACCAAGACACATCATTATCGACGAACTGGAAGGTGCCAAACGTATCAACCGAACTGTTGATGTTGATACCGTTGAAGCCTCCCGGGACATCCGCTGGCAAGTTGCCGCGAATGGTGTTGCTGGTAAACGTCCAATCTCCGCCGACGTTGTTAAGGAAAACGCCATCCAGAATGGTGCCAAAGATATTATTGTTTTCGATAATACCGTCAATCAACGCGGACCCCGTGTCGCCGCGGATACCGTTGATAATGTTACCGGCGTCGCCGTCGATGTTAAATCCGGCAACCGTATTACGACCAGCTAAATCAACGGCGGCACCAAACGAGTTGGTGATGCTTGGGAGCAAACCGTCGACATCATTACACAGTACAAAATTGGTGCCGTCGGCCAGCGGGATGAGGTGAGCAACCCCATCTCCCAGCAGCAATTGGCCCTCTTTCAATGTGATGCCCTGATCCATGTTGCGAGTCGATCCACCGCCTTCGTTTACGAAGATGATGTCGTCAGCAATCGAAGCTGTCTCAGCTGCCGCTAAATTATCAAATGGTCGCTCGAATGAACCGTCTCCACCAGGAGCAGCCAGATTGTCGACGTGATAGACGTTGTAAGCGCGACCCGTATCAGGATCGATCGCCAATTGTAAATCTTGTTGGAAGCGAACCACATGATCGTTGCGTAGTGTCGGTTCTAGATCGTTCCCCAAAAGACCGTACTCGGTACCCTTGGCTCCCGCACCAAACATCCACCCAAGTTGCAGAACGCCTGTAATGTCAAAGCGATCGTCGTGGTTAAGTTCGCCTTGGACAATCATGCCACCGTTGAGTTGCATGCCGAAGCGTCCGCGAATACCAGCGAAGCTGTCCACGAGCGAAGAACTGTAACTGTAACCGCCAATGCCGATCGTGCCGTTCACCTGGCGAAGACCATAAGGCTTGGCCAATAACATGGCATCGAAACCTTGCAAAGCGGAGTCAATTCCGGGTTGCGTTACCAGTAAGTTATTCAGAAAGCAGTCTTCTGCCAGTTGGTAATCGGTTTCGCCGATGGGGAAATAACCGTTCCCGTAAGCCATCCAGCTATCCGTCTCAACCGACAGGTTGGCACTCAGAGCTTGCATCGTGTGAGCGAAATCACCCTGCAAGTCCTCATCCCAATCAAACCAGATACCGGTTGTGATTTCAGCGTTCGCCGCCTGAATGGAGAAGACACGCTCCAAACCAATATTGGCAAACCAACCACCGTTGTCGGCTTCGGTTCCAAGATGGCCTCGGGCTTCGAGCAGCCAACGGCCGTCCAAGTTGTCCTGAAACAGGTGCTGCTTGGACCCTACTGTGAAGTAGGTGCCTCTATAGCCTAAACCTTGGTCAGCGAGGTTCGCTTGAACCCAGACTCTTCCTGGCCACGCTATGTTGATATCGGCCATTCCTTGCACCGGTGCGGTATTGGCAAAATAACCGTCACCAATCGATTGTCCAGCCACGTGACTGTGACCAAACATCGTGCAAAGCACGGAAACCGCAATGCATACGAGACGCAAACTACTTTTCATCGATAACTCCTGGTCGATGACTGCAAACTCCGGGCACGTCCTATTGGGACAATACAACGTGCGCATGATGCCTGCACAACGGGTACAGGTGTTACAACTCATCGACCCAGATTCCTCAAACTCATTAGAAAATCAGTTATGATTCACTTAATAAGCAAGGTTTACCACAAGTGCTGGCGGAGATAGTGCCAGCAAAAGCACGGCGGTAAACGCGTTTAGACGAAGAAATCTGCCCGAGATGCCACGAGAGGTTGGCCAAAGATGTGGTTTTACGAAGGTTGTTAGCTTTTCGAGGGCACGCTAATAGAAGTCGCCTGCAGACCGCTCTCAGCGATGCCCAGTGAGCTTGGTGTAAGCGAAGAGGCGGCGAGGGCCGCCCGTTCGTGTCCGCAAGCAACTGTCGCTACTTGCTCGATTCGCGTTTAGCCGTCGCGATACCGACACGCATGATGTCATCCACGTTCTCGCTCGCTTGGTTTGCCGCCGAGCTGGGTTGGCTGTTGCGAGCCACGACCTGTACCGGGACATTGGGCAGCACGCCGACTTGGTTGATGGGTGAGCCATCGGGTGAATAAAACTTGGCCGTCGTCAGCCGTACGCCACCGCCGCCGGTGTTCAGCGGGAAAATTCCTTGGACGCTGCCTTTTCCATAACTTTGCTGACCCACAATTTTACCTCGGTCGTGATCGGCAATGGCGGCTGCAAAGATTTCACTGGCACTCGCTGAATCCCCGTCGATCAAAACGACGAGCGGTACGTTCCAGGTGCCATTGCGTTTGGCTCGGTGGACATAATCCTCCAGGGGATTGCGGCCCCGAGTGGATACAATCACTCCATTTTCAAGGAAGCGATCTGATAATTCCACGGCGGAGTTCAGCAGTCCGCCAGGATTACCCCGTACGTCCACGATCAGCGAACGCATCCCTTGTTGGTGCAATTTCCAAAGAGCCGCATCAAAGTCACGAGCCGTCGTTTTCTGAAAGCTCGAAAGCTTCAAATAGCCAACGCCGGCTGTCGTGTCTACGATGCTCACGTTTTCGACGCTAGGAATTTCGACGCGTCGTCGCTCTAGGCGGAGATTGGCCTGGGTGCCATCGCTGCGAATGATACCCAGATTGATTTGGCTACCCTCGACACCTCGCAAGGCGTCGGCTGCGGTATCACCACCGATCGCCACGACGTTCTTTCCGTCAACGGAAACAATTTTGTCGTTCGAGCGAAGCCCGGATTTACCGGCCGGTCCGGCGGCGATCACGTTCACAATCAGCAGATGATCGTCAAACGTTTTTAGCTCGACGCCTAATCCCACGAAATTGCCTTCGATCTGAGACATCGTCTCGCCGTACTGGTTGCTGGTCATGAACGCCGAGTAGGGGTCGAGTGCGATGATCGCCCCACAGGTGAATTCGTAAACCGTCGATTGAAAGGGCATGCCAAGATTTCGCTGCATGTTGCGACAAACGGTGCTGGCCACCGAAAAGGCATCTTGGCGAGTGCGAATCTCATATCGGGATAACACCGAGTTCATTTCGTCGATGGCGGGTTGGATCTTAGCTGGATCAACTTCGGGAAGGTTGAGCTTGACGAACTTGGGATCGGATAACGCGATTTCCATACAGGCCAATCCGTGCCTCAGAATATTGTCCCAATTTGGTTGATTGACATAATAGGATTGTATTTTTAGGAGTATCTCCGAATACATGTTCAACGCGGCGGTGCCGGTCATATTCGGCAGCGATTTGATGTATTTCGAATCGGCGTAACGGCGATTGAGATCGTAGTGGATTCGAGCGATCGATCTGCGGGTTTTGATTTGCCGGTTTTCGGGAATCATCTTCAGCGCGCTCTGGTAGTGAGCCAACGCTTCCCCCCACCTGCCCTGAAGTTCGAGGGCTTTGCCGGCATCAATAACTTGACTAAGTTCGGGCTTCGCATCGGCAGCAGCTTGTCTAATCCCAACTCCAGGATTTTGAGCGGAAGCAGAGACCGGCACCAAGCAGATCATGACGGCGCACAGGGTGCACAGAAGAAGAGACGTTTTGGGAGACTCGATGGGCATAAATTCCAATCCGTTACGCTTGACGAATGTACCGATTTTGAGGGTCGATACACGCCGACAGGGGAAAGGCTCGCGAATCTCAGGCCTGCTGAAATGCAGGTTTAGATCGGGCCTTAAAAAAGTAGATCACGATTTACCCGCAGTCAAAAAAACAAAAGGTTTTTGCAACTGCGTAATCCGCGCAACCGACGTTTCCCGAGGTTTTCCTTCGGGTCGTAAGAGTAAAACGGTTTGGAAGGTCGTTTTTTCGGTTGCAGGGTGCGTCCCGGCAGAAACTGTACGGAACAGGGCAACAGAAGGTTCGTTTATGGTTTAAGAGGACCTCGTTTTTTTGTCACGATATCAAAAAACAACCGCAATAGTCGCTGCATTCGGAAAGTGAATAATTTGACTAATGGTGCCAATTGCTTGACGGGGGTCGCTGCCTGCTTGGCAGGGATGTCGGTGTCGGGCAGCTATTCGCAGGGGTGGTCAGGTCGACCGAGGGGCGTTACCGGCACGGCTGCGGCCCCTGCGTGAATTCTTACGGGCGCTGTCGCCGAAATGTAGGGTAACCGCGGCAAATGATTGAAATTGGCCAGGATTCGTCATTGCGTTATGCGTTGAATGTCGAGCATGGTTTTTTGTTTCTCCGAGATGCGTCGGAAAAGCTCTTCCGCTGCTGCTTTACGGAGCGGCTGTTTAACGTCATACCAAGGTTTCACACCTTCGCGGATATCGATGCATTTGATCAGGTGCACACCGTGGGGAGTGCGTGTGGGCGGACTGATTTGATCTTTTTGTAATTGCCAAGCTGCCTGCGTAAATCCTCGTGACATTGGGCCTTCGAAGCTGATCCAACCCAAGTCGCCTTGTCTCTTTTTGGAGGGCGTTGTGGAGTGGGTGGCAACGATGTTTTCAAATGTATCCGCCCCTGAGGTAATTTGCTTCCGTAGCTCGTGAGCCAGTTCCAGCGTGGTTGTCTCGGAGTTCGGCAGCGAGTCATCGATGGCCAGTAAGCAATGCGATACCCTCAGTTGCGTGCCGTCAAACTGCCGCCGGTGTCTGGCGAAGTACTTCTGCAATACTTCATCGGTTAGGCTTTGGTCCAAATAGCGTTTCCAGCTGATTTGCCAATCTAAGTTGAAACGCAAGCCATTCATGGAGCAACGATTTTCCACCAGAAATGCTTCCAGAGTGCGCTCCGTTAGCGCAAGTTCCTCACGCATCCGCGAAAGCTCCAAATCAATTTCATCTGCGGTGGCCCGAATCTCGGTATCGCGGAACCGAGCCAAAACCAGACTTTGATCAATTAATCTCTGCAAGATGCGAGACCGCAGGCGGGTTTCCAACTCATCGCCGACATCCCTTTGCGCGAATTTACGGTGATATTCGTGGTCGATTTGGGAAAGGAATATTTTGTGCTCCCCGACGATGGCAACCACGCGATCCGGCGTTTCCTGTCCGGCCGCTGGGGCAACTGCGGTTAAAACGAGCCAGAGCCACATCGTATTAAGTTTTAGATTCATAGCCATGGTGATGGGGCAGCGTGATTACGGAAGGACGACGAATTATAACCGCTAATATGGGTGTAGATAATAGAACGATTTATTAACTTGCTGGAGAAGCCGCAGGCGGATTGCTTTCACCGTTGTGATTTTTAGAAATGGGAAGGACACACTGTGAACGCAAAGCTTCGCAAAGGTGAAGGGCGGCATTCCAATCGGGGAGATGGAGGCGGGTCGTTTTGTCCTCGGTGGAAAGGGAGCGGTAATTCTAATTTTGAAACACGGATTTTTTGGCCGTTATGAAATGGGAGGGTGCTATCGAATTACTTTTCAGGTTTGCCAGAGATTTACGGCGCCTCGTTGGGGTCCGCGCTCTAGAGTTGCAAGGAGCCTGGCCTCCAAGGCATGACCTTGTACTGCCGAATGATCGCCACGCGTCATCTTGCGACCGCTCGGCCATTCTTGCGGATGCAAATGCCTATCGCCTCACAACCTTCGCCGATGGTCCTGATGATCCGCGCAATCCGCATTATCCTCGCCCTACCCTATTTCAGGCTGTTTGGCATCCTGTTGTGGGTTGGGATTTCGTCTCTGGATGAAGGAGCGTCCCTTAATGCGGATGAAACCGGAGCTACGGTCCGCCTCAAAGTCGGTAACAAAACAACCATTGGGCGTTTGATGGAGATGAACAACCAGCAGGCGATTATATTACGTCGCGATGGCAGGATGGTTGAATTTTCACGCCAAGAAATCGACGACATCAAGCCGATTTCTGGATTCAAACCCTATACCGCACTGTCCTTACAAAATCATTATCGAAAGATGTTTGGTAAGGGCTATGAAGTCACCCGCACCCGTCATTACGTGGTCGTGCATCCCCCTGGTATGCGATCGCAATGGGCAGATCCTTTCGACGAACTTTATGACCGCTTTCAGTACTATTTCTCCGTACGCGGATTTAGTATGCGACCGGCAGAATTTCCGATGATCGTCGTGGTCTTTAAAACTCGAGGTGAATTTAATCGGGTGGCGAGAAAGGACGGAGTTGAGAATCCGCGTTCCTACGCCGGCTATTACTCCTCAGAATCGAATTGGATCGTCACTTATGCGGGGAGTCATCAGGGTGGCATTTGGGAAAGCAATGCGACTTTAATTCATGAAGCTTTGCATCAATTTGCCTTTAATCATGGCATTCATAAGCGTTGGGCAAACACACCTCAGTGGTGTGCTGAAGGGTTGGCCGCGATGTTTGAAGCTCGCGGAGTTAACAACGCACGCGAGTATCGCCGCCGTGTGGATAAGCTTAATCCGGTTTATATGAAGCGCCTGACCGAAGCGATTAAGCAGGGTCAGGTCAACGGAAAACTGAAATATCTGCTCGCTTCAGACCGCTTGTTTGGTGAAGATATTGCGTTGGCTTATTCCCT
>JAAEPL010000514.1 GCA_024232675.1 Planctomycetaceae bacterium | reverse complement strand
GATGACTTGGAGGGTTCGCACGAGATTGTCAATAGCAGTATCCCCGCCGGGGGTAACATGCGCGACCTGCTGGCGATGATTTGCGAGGTCCACTTTCGTGATTGGTGCATAATATTGTTCTTTTTCGTCTGCCATTAGCTCAGGGTTCTTTCTCGGTGTGGCTTTTCGATGGTTTGCTTCCTTCCTCGAAACTTGAGAGGATTGTGCTTTGAGTGGTTGAAAGGATTGTGTTTTGAGTGGCTGTAAGAGTGGGTTAGCGTGTGGGGTTTTGAAAACTTCTAAAAACGGAAAACTTGGTTGTTCCGACGCTGAGCTTGATTTCAACGGTTTGAGATAGATTGTGAGAGCGGCGTGTTTCGCTCTTGAAAACGGAAAATTTGATTTTTCCGACGTCGGTAGTGTGGACGTGTTTTGTGTTCCGGATTCGTTTCTCGGATATGACGCACCACTGTTGTATCTCTGGAGGATACTAGGTGTTGCCAAAAGCGTAACTCCGATAGGAGAATCTGGTTGTATACTCTTTCGTGTGAAGAGATACATTTAATAAAAGGAGTGTGAAAAGGGGAATGTGAATTATTAAATTAGTGACGTCATAATATAGTCATGAAAGACGCGCATAATATAACATTCGGTCTCCAATGCGAGACGTCATGATAGACAAAGCGTGTTCACACAAAAAGAAAACATCAAAACTCATAAGAATATAAATAAAATATACGTAATAGAATGTTTTTTAAATCTGCAAATTTTTTGATTGGATATTTTCTTGGACATCGGCGATGTCATTTAATCGCCGTTGGCGTACCCTCGATCGAGGTTAATCCCACTTAATCGTGTTCCAACGTTGTTGAACAGCATAAGTGAAAGCAGGTACTGGTCGAGGGACCACTCTATTCAAAATCGGCACACGTAAGCGCAATTCATTCCATTCACTGCCTTGTGGTTCACAACCACCAATACGTTGTCGGTCGGCGGTAAACGCCTCAAAATCGGCGACTGTCCAGCGCGCATATGGCGGTAGTATCCCTTCTGATCGATTGAAGGCATCAAATTCGGTAGGGAACCACGCGTAGAAGGCTCTTTTTAAGATAGTCTTATATCGGACGCGTATTGGGTGACCGTGGGCATCCCATTCGTCCTTGATTTCATGTGCGCCCAGGGCATACCATTCTGCGGAAATGTGGTGTACCCTGACCTGGCGATGAATCTGCACTAAACGCCATCCTTGGGCTGTCGATTTTGCTTGTTTCTCGACTCCTGCGAACCCTAATTCGGGGACGTGCCACTCTTGTAAATAGTTCTGCATACGATTTGGCTCTTCCCCGCGTGGCAGGTTCCATTGGCTCTCTTTTGAGTGCTTGTTCTTCCATTTATTGAAGTCCTCCAATTCATTTCGCTGTGCGGTCGTGGCACGGATTTTGTAGAAATGCTTCTTTCGCACTGTACGAGTGATAGACATAATATCGAATCGTTGCGGGTCATCTTTCATAAATCCCGGACGCGTTTCTAAGTGATACCATAATCGCGCTTTAATGTATTCATTTGGAACTACTTTTGGTCGAGGAATGCCATGGTATGTCGGTTGACGAATGGACGGTGGAATGGCTGTTTTGGCTCTGATGTAATGATAAGCAGTACCATAGGCACGAT
>JAAEPL010000513.1 GCA_024232675.1 Planctomycetaceae bacterium | reverse complement strand
CGGTGTCTTTGATTGCCCCGATGGTGGCCAAACCATACCCGATCGCAGCCGGTCGACTACCGCCCTACAGGCGTTGAATCTGCTCAATAGTAAATTTATGCAGGAACAGGCTGCTTTTTTGGCCACCCGTTTGAAAGCCGAATCAGGCGATCCAAAAAGTCAGATAAGCATGGCGTTCATGTGGGCTTTTGGCCGTCAACCTGATGCCGAAGAGATGGCGGAAGTTGTGCAGTTTGTTGACGAGCAAGGCCTCGAGGCATTTTGTCGCGTCCTCATGAACACCAATGAGTTTCTATTCTTAAGTTAGGGCGGAAATGCGAGACCATTACTTAAACGCATTGTTGAATCGACGCGGCTTTTTGTCCAATACGGCCACCGGCCTCGGCAGCATTGCTCTGGCAAATATGCTTTCTCAGTTTAGCCCGCAAGAAGATGTCAGCCCGATCCGACCGGCGATCGATCCACAACAGCCCAATCATGCCCGCGATAGTCACTTTCCAGCAGCCGCTAAAAATGTGTTGGTGATTTTTTGCGCCGGAGCTTGCAGTCAAATCGATACCTTTGATTACAAGCCGGAATTAATCCGCCGGCATGGCCAGCCGATGGGTGAAGAGGTGATCACCTTTCAAGGCGCTCAAGGTAATCTGACCCAAAGCCCTTGGAAATTTAAGCCACGGGGTGAAAGTGGAAAAATGGTCTCCACCCTGGTCGATCATTTGGGTGAACTTGCGGATGACATGTGTTTCATCCATTCGCTGACGGGCAAAACCAATACGCATGGACCGGGCGAAAATTTCATGTCGACCGGTTTCACGTTGGATGGATTCCCCAGCATGGGTGCTTGGGCGACCTATGCGTTGGGGAGCGAAAATGACAACTTGCCCGCTTTCGTCGCGATTCCCGATCCTCGGGGAACGCCGCAATCCAGCGTCAATAATTGGGGGCCTGGATTCTTGCCAGCCGTCTTTCAAGGCACTTCATTTAACGCCTCTAAACCCGTCAGTAATCTGGCACGACCGACGGGGATTAATGGCGCTCAGGATCGTGCCGCTCGTAACTTATTGAAGCGTATGAATGAACGCCATTTGTCGCGATTCCCCGGTGACACCGAGTTGGCTGCAAGGATTGCCAGTTACGAATTGGCAGCGCGGATGCAGTTGAGTGTCCCGGAAATAAGCGACCTGACATCAGAGCCGGCCCATATCATGAAAATGTATGGAGCAGACGATACGGAGAATACTTTGAAAGCGGCTTTCGCGCGTAACTGCATATTAGCTCGTAGATTGATCGAAAGTGGCGTGCGCTTTGTGCAATTGTTCAATGGGGCCTATCAGACCGGCGGCGAGGGGACGAGTAATTGGGATGGGCACAAATCATTAAAAAGCCAATACGATGTGCACGGCCCTGTGTTGGATCAGCCAGCCGCTGCGTTAATAAAAGACCTTAAGCAACGTGGCTTGTTGGACGACACCTTGGTGGTTTGGTGCACGGAATTTGGACGCATGCCAACGTTTCAAAAAGGCGCCAGCGGACGAGATCATAACCCTTCTGGGTTCACAGCATGGATGGCTGGGGCAGGCGTCAAAAAGGGATTCACCTACGGAGCCACCGACGAATTCGGTTACAAGGCCGTTGAGAATGTTGCGACGGTTTATGATTTCCATGCGACGATTCTGCACCTGCTGGGGCTCGATCATCGTCGATTGAGCTTTTATCACAATGGAATTGAGCGTCGTTTAACGGACGTGCATGGCCATGTGATTCACGACGTCTTGAGTTAGGAGTCAGGAAATCCGCCTGCGGAAGATGCTGATTTCCAGCGCGAATAAATTTTAGTTTGAAACGTAATAAATGAGACTTGTTATGAAACGAATGACCAACGACGCCTCTGGTCTGCAAAGACGTAGCGGAGCGACTTATCAAATCACGGCTGAAGAAGTCCAACAGTATAAAGATCAGGGATACCTGACACTTAATGGGTTTTTGAATGAAGCAGAGATGGCAACGCTTGACCCATGGTTTGAACATTTTGTGCAAGGTAAAGAGCCTGGCATGGGCAAAGACTTTTGTGATATGAGTCAGCCCTACGGTACGCCGTTTGAAGAGTTTCGACTCGTTAATGCGATGTTGCCGAGTCACTACCGTTCGGAGTTGGTCGATAATATTTACTTTCAAGTGGCCCAAAGTGTGGCCGATCAACTGTATGAGGCGACTGCCGTGATGGATTACGAGCAGTTTTTAGCGAAACGTCCCCAAAAAGAAGCGGCTGAATTCGCTATGCATCAAGACCTCGGATATTGGCCGAAAACGGAAAATACCTGGACGGCAACTTTCTCGTTAGCTTTAAGTGATTCCGAGTTGCAAAATGGTTGTCTGCAGGTCTGCCCGGGGACAAATAAAGAATCGGAACTGCGTAATCACGTCCCCAAAGAATTTGGTGACGGTCACACGGAAGGGGATGGAAACCGAGACGATTCCCACACTCTGGTGATTGAAATGTTACCCGGCGATGAGATCGTCTACTTGCCTGTGAAGCGCGGTAGCGTGACGATTCATGATGAACGTATCGTGCATGGTTCTGGGGGTAACACGTCGGACGAATGGCGCAAGACTTACGTTATGGCATTCCGTGATTCCGAAACCGTTCGGCAGGAGCGAGAGATGGGATTCACGCACTCTCACAACGATGAAGTGAACTGGGACGAGATCATTCATTAAAAAACCTGCCCGTGCATCAGGGTTTGCTTGGCGTAGGATATCTTCCACTGTCGGTGAACGGGAATTTCTCATTTGCCGGATAACGTTTCTTGGTCGGTATGGTTATTCCGTCAGACAAGCAGGGTTGTGCGTCCATCTGTCAAATCCTGCGTAAGTAATCTTGTGGAGAGGTAGGCAGTGTGGGCTTTTTATTGAGCTGAGGGTTTGTGAAAACACACACAGGCCTCGGTTGGCAAACGCCAACGAAAAGTGGCAAACGAAAAGTGGTTCGCCAATCAGCGACGCATTTCGGTGGCCTCTGTTCGTTCGCTTTCGGATGGCCCACCTTTGATGCGGCAAGTTCTTATGGAAGCAAGCCATTCCGTCGTTAGATGCGATTCGACTTGCCTTACCGCAAAAGATACTTGCCGACCCCGCTTTCATGGATACCTTAGCTGGGGCGCAGGCGGCATTAGGTCGCAGGTAGTGAAATCCCGGCTATACTGCTTTATATGGAACGAACCAAAACAAATAAATTGCACGGTGCAAGTTCATGAAGTTGTTTTTTCACTACTTGTCGTTGGTGTTTGCCGCGTTGGTCGTCTGGGGTTCTTCGACAGCCTGCAATCTCTCCGCGCATGAGTTGCCGACCTCCACGTCACGTTTCAATGTTTTGTTCATTATTTCAGATGACTTAACCGCTAACGCATTATCGTGTTATGGAAACGAGGTGTGTCAAACGCCCAACATCGACGCCTTGGCTGCGCGGGGAACCCGTTTCACACGAGCCTTTTGCCAAGGTACCTACTGCGGGCCGAGTCGAGCCTCGATTATGTCGGGGTATTATCCGCATGCCACGGGTGTGCTGGGTTACAAGAATCCACGACCCCAGATCGGAGATCGTGCGATGTGGTCCGAGCATTTTAAGAATAACGGGTATTACACGGCTCGTGTTAGCAAGATCTTTCATATGGGAGTGCCGGGCGGTGTGTTAAAGGGGGGGGATGAAAAGAAGCATGATGGCGGTAATGGTGCGGACGATGCGCGATCCTGGACGGAGCGTTTCAATAGTCTAGGTCCAGAGTGGAAAGCGGTTGGCGACGGAGAGACTCTGGAAGGTAATCCAGATGGAAAAAAGCCTGTCGTAGGTGGAAACACGTTTGTTGTCGTGGAGGCGGAGGGCGATGATCTGGTGCATTCAGACGGGATGACCGCTGCCAAAGCAGTCGAATTGTTGGAGCAGCATCGCGATGAACCATTTTGGTTGGGCGTTGGCTTCGTGCGTCCCCACGTCCCCTTCGTGGCGCCCAAAAAATATTACCCACCGTTTTTACCTTACGAGTCAATGGTGTTACCGGAGAAACGTGTGGGAGATTGGGATGATATTCCCAAGGCTGGGATCAATTATAAAACCAGTCGCAATATGCAAATGGACGAGCGCCGTCAAAAGAAAGCTGTCGGTGGCTATTATGCATCTGTTGCGTTTATGGATGCTCAGGTGGGGAAGGTCATGAAAAAGCTGGATGAGCTTGGGTTACGCAAGAACACCATTGTCATCTTCACCAGTGACCATGGTTACCACCTTGGCGAACATGATTTCTGGGCCAAGGTATCGTTGCGTGACGAATCTGCCGCTGTGCCGCTGATTATCTCGGTACCCGGTCAGTCACCTGCCGTATGTCACAGCTTGGTAGAGTTGGTCGATCTCTATCCAACCCTTGCTAGTCTTTGCGGTTTGGAAGTCCCTTCGCGTTTGCAGGGGGCAGACATCTCTCCGTTGTTAGAGGACCCCACGAAAACGGTCCGCGACGCTGCGTTTAGCGTGGCGCCGATGCGTAAAGGTTTTTTGTTGCGAGAGGATCGCTGGGCATTTATCCAATATAAGGAAGACGCCTCGGCGGGTATCGAACTGTTCGATATGCATGCTGATCCACAGCAATTTACGAATTTGGCACAGTCGCCCGACCATCAAGCGGTAATTCAGCGATTCAAGGCCAGCATGCAAAAGAAATTGCAGGAGGTCCGTGAGAACGATCTCAATCTACCCGCAGATTAAGCAGGATGTGCGTCTGGTGGCGATCAGCCAGCCATCCACTTGCCATAAAAAAATCCCGCCTGCTTGCCACCCGTTCCGTGTTGAGACGGTCGGGTGGAAAGTGCGGGATCATTGAGTTAACTAAGGCCGTATGCTTTAGACGGCACTTCCTTGCCGATTGGATTGTTTCCGGGCGGTTTGTTTGCGAGCTGCTTTTTTCGGGCCTGGCTTTTTACGTCGGCCACTTTCTGAACCGCCGGAGTGCCGTCGCGACGAATTACTGGGGCCGGCGCTCTTACCACCGGGACGACGCGAGCGACGACGTTGCCCGGGTTTCCTTGAGGAAGATTTGCCTTTGTTATTACGTTGGCGACTTTCATCAAACTCACCGTAAACGATCGTCAGTTCCATTTTCACCAAACGCTCGATTTCTCTGAGCATCTGGCGATCTTCATAGGTGCAAAATGAAATGGCGACGCCATCTGCCCCGGCGCGTCCGGTGCGTCCGATGCGATGCACGTAGCTTTCCGGTTCCATGGGCATGTCATAATTGAAAACATGCGTGACCCCATCGATATCAATGCCCCGAGAGGCAACGTCGGTAGCGACGAGAACTTTGATTTTATTTTTCCGGAAAGCTTCGAGGGCCCGTTGGCGGGCTGCTTGCGATTTATTCCCGTGAATGGCGGTAGCCGGAATACCAGCCGCCTCCAGTTTCTCGCCCAGGGTGTTGGCGCCCCGTTTGGTGCGAGTAAACACAATCGCGCGATCAACGGAGTCGCGGGCTAGAAGGTCTTTCAGCATTGGCAGTTTTTGCTTATTGCTGAGCAGGTAGATCTGTTGGTCGATTCCCTCTACCGATGGCGTTTTGGGAGTCACGTTGATGGACTTGGGATTAAACAGTAACCGTTTTGCCAAGTCACGGATTTTCGGCGGCATCGTCGCAGAAAAGAACAAAGACTGTCGTTCGCGAGGTAATAGATCGATGATGCGTTGTAGCTGAGGCAAGAAACCCATGTCCATCATGCGGTCAGCTTCATCAAGTATAAAGACCTCAATATCGCTCAGCGAAACGTGTTTTTGATTGATTAGGTCGACCAGTCGGCCAGGGGTAGCAATCAGCACGTGAGCGCCGCGGCGTATCGCAGACACCTGTTTGTGTTGGCTGACGCCACCGTAAATCAGTGCTTTGCGGAACTTTATGTTCTGTCCATATTTCTCAAAACTTTGACTGATTTGGATCGCCAGTTCTCTCGTAGGTGCCAAGACAAGCACTAGGGGTTGCCGCGGTTTCTTGGGGATGGACTCACGTCCCAGATAATCGAGTGTCGGCAGTGCGAAAGCCGCTGTCTTTCCAGTCCCAGTTTGGGCACAGCCCAACACATCTTGCCCGGCCAAAGCGGCTGGAATTGTTTTTGCCTGAATGGGGGTGGGGTTCTTGTAGTCGGCTTTGGCCAGAGCTTTTTGCAAGGGCTCAATTAAGCCCATGGATTCAAATGTCATCGTTTTTTCTTTTTCGTTAGTTATGGGAATCAGGCAAACCACCTGATACATGTTGGAATTCAGTAGTCCCACATCGCTGATAAAGATCGCATTCTGAGCAACATTATCAAAACAAAGTGGAGCACGACGGCGCTAATTCAAACTGATGGCTCAATAAGATTTGGCGTCGATCACTTCGATTCCGAATAACAAGAAAAAAACGGAATCGACTCGCCGGCAAGGCGAAGCGGCTTTCCAAAACGATTAACATAATCGTGGTTTGGCAGCGGCTGGCGAATATTTCGCCGCTTCGGGAGTTCAGGGTTCCAGCCTGAAAATCATTCCCGTGGTCGGGATCCGCCCATGGCTTAGCACGGCGTTTCAAATTTATTCCGACCAACTCGAGGCACACAAAATCGCCTCAACAAAAAGAAGAGTACCCAGCACCCGCCTCATCGCCAAGGGCAAAATCCCCCTTTCCCCCTTAATTGCTTGATTTGCGCTACTTTTCCCCGGAATCACCACACCTAACATGCGGCGAACCCGTAAGTGCTTGACTAATCGCTACCGCTAGAAGAAGGAAGGCATGAGGCGAAACAAGGTTTCCGGACTGGTGGGCACCAAGGAACGGCGGAGTTTTGCCTGCCCGGTAAGCCCCAGAGAACTAGGGTTTGCAACTATTTGGGAACGCCCAAGTTTCACCCGCTTCAGGCGGAATCGGGAGTGGCGGACGGTTTTTTGGATCGCTGCGCTCGGCAGTGATCGCTGCAGTATTTTACGTCCTCCCAACACCTCTCCCACTTCTTCCGCCATGCAAAATCGCGACCGCAGACGATGCATTTTTTCTTTGGCAGGTTGGGTTTTTTGTGAACCATTGCGCCTGTTAACTAGGTTTTTGGCTGGAGTTTTCCAGCTTGCCATCTTTAATTTGGATGTTTAATTGGCCCCGACTGCCTTTTTTCAAAGAACACTCGACTTCGATCATCTTTTGTCCCCCTTCTCCGTCCGAATAAGTGACCGTTACGCTCTTCTCACCAGACGGATCAATTCGAGTTTGGCTGATTTCGCCTGGGGCAATATCACCCAACTCAGAGGTACCACCAGCATAATTTAGGGCCGAGGCTTTCATGGCAGTGGTGCCCGTGTTTTCTACAGTAACCATG
>JAAEPL010000512.1 GCA_024232675.1 Planctomycetaceae bacterium | reverse complement strand
GGCGTTTGCACCAAACAAATCTGCCAACGTGTTAACGTCTTGTTCCGTAGTCGTCTGATCCAAAGAAATTGCGATGTGAGCTTCATCGTAGGCCCGAACATTGAATCCAGCTGCGACAGCCGCTTTCATCAATTCGTTAACTCGACCGTCCACTTTGATCGTGATCGTGTCAAAGAAGGTATCGCCGGCAATATTAAATCCACCAGCTTTAATGGCTGCAGCCAAACTGCAAGTGTACGCGTGGACTCTCTGAGCGATCGATTTCAATCCATCAGGTCCGTGATAACATGCATACAAGGTTGACATAATTGCCAACAGTGCTTGTGCCGTACAAATATTAGAAGTCGCCTTCTCACGACGAATATGTTGTTCGCGAGTTTGCAACGAGAGTCGATAGGCAGGGTTGCCGTGGGAGTCCACAGATTTGCCGACCAAGCGACCTGGCATCGTACGCTTGTAGGCGTCCTTGGTTGCCATGAATGCGGCGTGAGGCCCACCGAATCCCAGCGGAACACCAAATCGCTGAGCATTGCCAATTGCAATATCGGCTCCTAATTCGCCGGGGCTTTTCAACATCATCAAAGCCAGTAAGTCAGTCGCCATGATCACCAACGCCCCGTGCTCGTGGGCCTGTTGAGTCAGAGATTCGTACTCGCTGATAACTCCATTCGTCGAGGGATATTGCACGATGACACCGAATACGTCAGTCCAATCGGCAACGGGTTGGTTCTCATCGAACATCACCACCTCGATCCCCAGAGGCTCGGCTCGTGTTTCAATGATCTGAATATTCTGCGGGTGACAAAGCGTCGAGACCAAAAACCGATGACGCTTGCCTTTGGTGGCCCGATGCGCCAAGGCCATGGCCTCTGCTGCGGCAGTTGATTCATCCAACAATGAGGCATTGGAGATTTCCAAGCCAGTCAACTCAGCGATCATGGTTTGGAAGAAGAACAGAACCTCCAAGCGACCCTGCGAGATTTCGGGTTGGTAAGGGGTGTAAGCCGTATACCAAGCCGGGTTCTCCAGAACATTGCGTTGCAAGACCTTGGGGGTATGCGTTCCGTAGTAACCTTGCCCAATACAACTTTTCAAAACCACGTTCTCGTCAGCCAAACTCTGTAGTTCTGCCAAGGCCTCCTGCTCGCTGACACCCGCGGCCATATCCAACCGATGGTTATCCTGGATGCCGTCAGGAATGACGGTGTCCGTCAATTGATCGAGCGATTCGTAACCCAGCGTATCCAGCATTTTTTGGATCTCGTCTTCGCGAGGACCAATGTGACGGGCAACGAAAGGGGAAAGAGCATGAGACATGGTTAACCTAGGCAATCGTGTTGGAGGAATGCGATCAAAAACGTACAGCGACGGGACTCACCAGCGAACACCGCCGACCCTTTTAGCGGGTTAGCGTTGCTGAAAGTCACATCGAATCGTTGATCGCCCCTCTGTCCGGTTACCTGAGAGATTACCCCTTCGGTGGATACCTACATTCGAAACGCGGCATCGCTCTCCAGAGACGGTGTCGTAATCCTGCGGTCCATTTTGCCTGAGCGGTTCCGGGCGATGGTTTGCGCCTTCGGCGTTCCAGGATACTGACGACCCTGAAATCTCTCCCGCGGGATTTTCCGTGCCCTGATTATAGCCATCCACGCGCAGTTTGACAGCGTTGAAAACGATTACTTCTCGATCTCCCTCTCCCCGCACCGTCGCTCGGACGTGGATCTGGAAATTGCATCGCGGAAATCGATGCCGCGGGGCCCTCAGCGATGGCGTAAATCCTCGGTAATTCGTAAGACAGGGCCGAGCCGAGGTTAGAAAATTCTTAATTTTCAGCTAGGACCTGCGTTTGATTGAAGAGAAATCCATTTTTTGGGAACTTGAACGATTGTATTGCGTCTAAAGCTCAGATCGGTTCCGATAACAGCAGATCGGACTTTCGCTAACTTTTCGTTCCGAGGCCCACTCGCTACGTGAATCCGTGCATTTTCTTGGGAAGGCGTTTGAAATGCTCCGCTTACACAGTTTGGTAGTCACTTGCGTTCTTGTCAGTGGTTTCTTTTTCCTAAATCAAACGGCAATCATGAACCTATCCACACCGGAGAACCAAGATCGCAAAGCCTTGTGGAAGCAAGTCAGAGAAGAAATCAAACAAGATCTTCCCAAATCGGCAATCGCTACCTTGAAGAAAATCTACGCCGACGCAGTCGGTGAAGAAGCATGGGCTGATGCCGTACGTGCCATCTCGGAACGATACTATGTTGAGGGTGGCATTAACCGCCCTCTTAATTCCTATGCCATCAAACAAATGCGGGATTTTCTTCCGAACGCCCCGGAGCCGATGCGGCCTGTGCTGAAGGTTATCTTGGCCAAGTGGATGAATCAGTACATGCAGCGAAACCTTTGGCGATTCGGTGACCGCTCTCGCACAGCCACCCAACCTAGCGACGATTTTCAAACCTGGGATCTGCCTCGAATACTCGATCAAGTTGACGAATATTTCACCGCCGCGCTCGACGATGCGACTTTCCTGCAATCGGTCCCCGTCGAAAAATATTCCGACCTATTGGAAATCAGTGAGCGAGGCGCTCAATTACGCCCCACCCTTTATGACTTCGTCGCCTTTGAAGCCTTGCAATTTTACGCTGCCGAACAACAAATCACGCGATCCCAAGACGCCTTCACGATTCGCAGCGACAGTCCGATTTTCTCTGCGACTGCCGATTTTCTGAATTGGGTTCCTGATACCGAGGATAACGACGCCCTATCCTTGCGTGCCATTCAGATTTTTCAGCAACTACTTAAATTCCACCAGCCCGACGCTGACCAGAGTGCTTTCCTTGACGCCAACCTGGAACGATTACGTTTTGGAAGAAGACTCACAGAAGGCAGCGAATCCGTCGCCAGATACCAAGCCTCTCTCAGACGGTTTGCTGATGAACATGTTTCCCACCCCCTTAGCAGTTGGGCACTTGCCAATCTGGCCCAATCCCTACAAGCCGCTAACGATTTGGTCAAAGCCCAGAAAATTGCTGCGGAAGGCCAGGCAAGATTCCCCCAAAGCACTGGTGGAAAAATTTGCCATAACATCATTGCCATGATCGAAACGAGCCGCTTAGAAGTTACGGCAGCACATGTATGGAATGGTGCGGATGCAAAAGTGGACGTGGAATACTGCAACGTCGACAAGATTCATTTCCGGCTTGTTGAATTCGATTTTGCGAACTGGCCGGAATGGGGAAAGCATCGTTCATTCCTTAATCAGGCATACTCGAACGAATTCGAAATCCTCAAGCGGAGCCCTGCCGCTGAGTGGTCGCAGGAACTGGCCCCCACCACGGATTACCAAACGCGTTCCGTGACTTTCCCCGTCGATGTGGACGTGAAATCAGGTTGTTACTTACTTCTTTGCAGCAATCGAGCTGACTTTTCCAAATCCAAAAAGGGTTTTAATCAGATTTCCATCGCCCAAGTCTGGGTCAGTAATTTAGCCGTCGTTACGACCCGTTCCCCCGCGAATCAGCGAGTTTCATGTCAAGTTTTTGATGCGACATCCGGCCAGCCACTCGAAGGGGTCAACGTCCGCAAGGTAACATGGAAAGGCAAAGTACAGGACGCTCAGCAGGTCAAAGCAAGGCAGGCCAAGACGAACCAAGATGGTATCGTAAACTTTGGACATAACCCCGATTTGTCGAAAATCGATTTTTCATACCAAGGTCAAAAATTCGGTTTCATCGAGAATCTGTCTTCCGGCAATAAACGAACGATTAAGCCTATAAACCGAACTGTCTTTTTCACGGATCGCGCCCTTTATCGACCCGGTCAGACCATTCAATTTAAGGGGATCTGCGTTCACTCGGACGCCGTAACCAACGATTACGGGACATTGGTTGGCAAGTCCGTAACGGTGACGCTATACGACGCCAATAATGAAGCCGTGGAGAAGAAAGTCTTTCGCACCAACGAGTTTGGATCTATCTCGGGCAGTTTCACGGCCCCCCGCGATCGCTTAACAGGTTCTATGCGTTTGCAAGCCACCGGTATCCGGGGGAGCACGCGCATTCGAGTTGAAGAATACAAACGCCCCAAATTTTTTGTCGAAATCGAGAAGCCAAAAGAGGCATTTCAGCTGGGACAACAGGTCTCCATTACCGGAAAGGCGGCCGCTTATACGGGGGCTCCTACCGATCACGCTCAAGTGACTTGGCGAGTCACCCGCGGGCTAAGGTATCCCGCTTGGTACGCACGCCGGTATTGGAATCTGCCGCTGAATGACAGCAGCCAGGAAATTGCCGACGGCACCATGGAAACCGACGCGGAAGGTAACTTCACCATAAATTTCACAGCGGCCGCGGATGAAAGCGTATCGCGAGAAAGCGATCCGGTATTCACATTCACCGTCTACGCAGACGTTACCGATTCCGCCGGTGAAACGCGCTCCGCACAGCAAACCACTAGCGTGGGATACACCTCGTTGCAAGCAGACTTAGAGGCAGCCGATTGGCAGACCTCGCAAACTCCACTCGATTTGACCGTTAAAGTAACCACGCTAGACGGCGAGGGAAAGGAAGCCAGCGGCAACCTCGTTGTGCACACCCTCCTTGCTCCAGAGAAAATCCAACGAGACCAGCTAAACAGCTT
>JAAEPL010000511.1 GCA_024232675.1 Planctomycetaceae bacterium | reverse complement strand
TTCCGATGCCCAAACCCGCGAATGGGTCAGTGGCTTGTACGCCAGCAAATACACTGCGGAACCTCACACGGCTTTGGCATACGGTGCGCTCAAAAACTCTCTTCGAGATAACGAACTTGGATTGTTTTTGGGGACGGCCCATCCTGTTAAATTTAATGAAGTCATTGAGGCGGAAACAGGTGAAGCCGTATTGGTCCCACCTGAATTTGAAAACCTGATGGAACAGCCGCTTTTGAACGAGGTCATTGAGCCCGACTTTGCTTTTCTTAAGTGTCGATTACTTGAGCCGTAAACTGCAACATCGAGATAAGTTACTCGAGAAGCATTGGTATTGCGGCTTGCTTTTTAATGACCCAATGAGTTCAGCAGCCTAATTTAACAAAAAGGCTCCTGACCCCTTTTTCGTGCTCGGGTACTCCATAAAGGGGCACCCACTTGCATCAGGTCACTTAAGTCAGCTTGCGTTAATGCGAGTCCAACGGATCGTCGAATCATCCCTAAATCAACATTGGTTTATTCGAAGCCGTTGGGATTCTGAGATTGCCAGCGCCAGTTGTCCTCGCACATCTCATCGAGGCCGCGGGTGGCTTCCCAGCCTAGGGCCTCTTTGGCCAGCGTGGGTTCCGCATAACATTCGGCGATATCGCCGGGCCGCCGCTCCACAATTTCGTAGGGAACAGGTTTCCCGGAAGCCTTTTCAAAGGCCTCAACCATTTCGAGCACGCTGTAGCCTTGACCGGTGCCCAAATTGCAAACGAATAGCCCTGGTTGTTGTTTCAGTTTTTCGATGGCCTTCACGTGCCCAATCGCAAGGTCGACCACGTGGATGTAATCCCGCACGCCCGTGCCGTCTGGGGTGGGATAGTCGTCACCAAAGATGGATAGCTTCTCGCGTTTACCAACGGCGACCTGACTGACAAAGGGCATTAGGTTGTTGGGGATCCCACGTGGATCTTCGCCGATGGTTCCGCTTTGATGTGCGCCGACAGGGTTAAAATAACGCAGCAATACAATGTTCCAATCGTTATCTGATACGTAAACATCACCCAGAATCTCTTCCATCATGAGTTTGGTGCGACCATAGGGATTCGTCGCGCTCAAGGGAAAGTCCTCTTTAATCGGTACCGTGGCAGGGTCCCCATATACCGTGGCCGATGAAGAGAACACGATATTTTTTACGTCGTGTTTCACCATCGTCTCGCAGAGACTGACGGTACCCGCGATGTTGTTGTGGAAATACATTAGAGGCTTGGCCACTGATTCGCCGACCGCCTTAAACGCTGCGAAGTGAATGACGGAATGGATTTCGTTTTCCGAAAAGATTTGATCCATCGCTGCGGTGTCAAGCAAGTCAGCTTTGTAGAATTTGACTTTCTTGTCCGTGATCGCCTCTACGCGGTGCAACGAGATTTCACTGGAGTTACTCAGATTGTCTACAACAATGACTTCATAGCCGGAGTTGAGGAGTTCGACGCAGGTGTGACTGCCAATATATCCGGCGCCGCCGGTCACAAGGATGTTCATCAATTTGCTTTCAGGTTTCCATCGGCGGTCATCGTGGAGCGATCGAATACGTTCGTATGATAAATTGCCAGCTCTCCTTTCGGAAACCCAGTTACGAAACAAAGCGAATTTGGGATTAATTGCTTGATTTCAGCAGGTCGGCAAAAATCCGCTCAGGAGGTTAAGGATATTTACAGGATCGGCCGAGAATAACAGAACGGTCAAGCAGTTGCTAATTCCTACCGAAATGTGAGCAAAGGCAACTCGACGGTTGATCGAATGGGCGGGCCATGCTGACTTCTTCATCGGATCGAAGAATCCACGGTTGCCCCCGGGTGGGTGAAATTATTGTTTTGGAACGTTCATGGAGGTCTGAGTATGGGTTTTTTGTCCGGCAGTGCATCGTTTGCCCGTTACCGAATCACCAATGATCCAACAGGTGTTTTTGGTGAAGAGCATCTGAAGTTGCTCAGCGAGCACAAAATCAAGTCCTCCGGTCGCAACCTGTACGAACAACCCAGTGTCGGTTTTTTGGGCGGTGCTCACATCCTCGATACCAAATTCGATTTTGAAAAGAATATTCTCGAAGAGGCGATGCACTTTGCTATCCGAATTGACTCCTGTCAAATCCCCGGACCCATCAAGCGAGCCTGGACCCATATCGAATTATCTGGCGCGTTAAAGGACAACCCGAGCGGCCGGCCTTCCAAAGTTCAACGGGAAGAGGCACGGGACGCAGTGGAAGCCCGTTGCGCCGAGGAGTCGAAAAAAGGCAACTACCAAAAAATGACCGTAATCCCCATCCTGTGGGACAGTGCCACCGAGACTCTGTTTGTAGGAAATACGAGCGAGAAAACCATCGACTTCTGCTTGAGCTTTATGCACGATGTCTTCGAACTCGAGTTCAGCAAAATCAGCTCCGGTAAATTGGCGTTGGAATTTGCTAATTCCGCTGAGACGACTGCGGCGGTTTACGACGCCTCACCGGCTCCTTTTCACCCTGGCACCGAAGGCAAGGTGATTTGGTGGAATGGAATGAAGGACAATTACGATTTCCTTGGCAATGAATTTTTACTTTGGCTTTGGTGGAATTGGCAAATCAACGACGGAACGATTCTGCTAAACGACGATTCGGAAGTTGCCGGGTTGTTTGCTCGCTCCCTCAGCTTGGACTGCCCCCTCGGAGAGAATGGAAAAGAGACGATCTCTTCTGATTCACCAGTCACCCTTCCTGAGGCAGTGCTGGCAATCCGAAACGGTAAACTGCCTCGCAAAGCCGGACTAACTCTGGTGCGCAATGGTGAGCAGTATGATTTGGCATTGCAGGCTGAGACCTTTTCCATCGGAAGTGCGAGGATCAAGCAGCTCGGAAACGACGTCGCTGCAGCGGATCATTTCGATCGTATCGAGAGCCTTCGTCAATTGGTTGCCACATTGGATTTAACATTTGACGTATTCTGCACCGCACGCTTTAGCGGCGAGTGGGCCAAAGAATTACAAAAGATCCAATCTTGGTTAACCTCTGACCAAGCTGCCAAAAAAACAAACAAGCAAAAGGCGGCTTAAGAGGCGACGCCATGCAGGAGCGGTGCCTTTTAACTTTAACCGCTTGATTGCAAAAAGGGTGTCCCGCATACCTCCCAAGGTCACCCCCGGACAAAACCGTGGCCCGGGCTCGTTAGTACCTTGCTAGCGAGCCTGTCTTCTTGAGTACCGCGGCTGACCGTTCGCGTCCTCTTTCGATACGCGCTCATTTCAATTTTCGCGGGGTGCACCGTCCTTGGGGTCATTCCAAAATCCCCCATTAGAAACGGGGGAAATTCTCGACGGTTTTCAGCCACTCAAACCCATGACTTCAAGCGACTTAATCTGGTTGCCACTTCGCCCAAAAAAGCATACACGTGTTTAAAATATTTGAATAAATTATCACTCGCGAGTATTCTTAGTATTAGGTAAGTCCATGTGGTGCGGTGTTGGCAGATTTTCATGTATTTGAAATTTGGTCGTATAGCAAAACAAAAGTCTTGGCGTCGCCAAGGCGTGGGGATGCTATGCTGCCTGCTCGGATTGATGTGGGTGGTCAACCCCAGCTTCCACAGCCTCTGCCACTTCGTTGATCTTCCGCATCAACACCCGGACGGTTCTGCCTTTAAGCATGGACACGGGCACAGTCATGGACACGGTCACAGTCATGGACACGGGCACGGTCACAGTCATGGACACGAGCACGACCATGACCTAGCGACGAGCGCTCTCGTCGCCACCGAAAGCGCAACAGAGCGAGCGGTCGACCACGCTCCAGAAGCTCCCCATCGCGAGCCAAACGATAGCGACGGCCCCTGCTTTTTCATGCAGTTGCTCGAGACCGAGACATGCTGTTCGGTTCACAATAGTTTGTTCCTCAATCGGCCGACGCCTGCCTTGGGTGAATCAAGCTTCGCAAAAATTGGATTCTTTTCATCCGTCGAATTGGGCACCATCGGCGCACGCGGCCCCCCCAACATCGTTGGTTAGTCGCTATTTGCAGTGGGTTTGACGGGGCCGTCGTTTTTCGACAATCCCGATCGATTCCCATGTCTACACGCGTTAAGAGCGCTGGCACCTCGTGTTACCTCAAGCGTTGCGCGTCATTCACCGCGCTCGGTATGCACGCGTGTATTCCTGATTTACTGCAACATCCAAATCCAATTCAGAAATCAATTCAAAGAGATGAAAATCCATGTGTCGAATACAATCTATCGGTGGCAGCGGTGACTTCATGTCACGACACGTTGCCAAGAAGCGGAAGCAAGCTGGCTTCACCCTTATCGAGCTTCTCGTTGTCATAGCCATTATTGGAATCCTACTCGCGTTGACATTGCCCGCGGTCCAAATGGTCCGCGAAGCCGCAAGACGCACTTCATGCAAAAATAACATGCGACAGCTCGGCTTAGCATTGCACAACTACGAAAGCGCCCGTAAACAATTTCCACCGGGATACGCCTACTCTTTGGGAAGTGATTACGCCTCTCAAACGGGCTACCCGGTATCCAGTGGTTTGACGGATGCCAATTACCTCGGGCACGGCTGGGGGGCGTTTATCTTGCCTTTTGTCGAGCAACAAAACCTAAGCAACTTGGTCGACGATCAGTTGCCCGTTTTCGATCCCGCCAATCAAGTGGCACGCGAAACTGAAGTAACGGTCTTCTTGTGTCCTTCGGATCCATTTTCGAAGGGCAGCTTCGTCATCCGCGACGAGACCAGTAATCCCGTCGAACAATATGCAGCTGCCAGCTATTGTGCCAACTGGGGCCCGGCCTCAGGGGTTCTCGAAACGCCTGGGAACACCGGCGACGATGTCAATCTCGATGCGACCCCCGATCAATCGACCGGTCCGTTTTACCGAAACAGCAAAACGAGGTTTCGCGACATTACCGATGGCGCCTCCAACACACTAGCCATTGGTGAACGCCATAATGGACCGATCATTGATTCCGCCGGCAATCCAATCGGTGTTGCTCCGCATGCCAATTTCGAAAACGCCTGGTTCGCTGCGGTTCGCGATATCGATTCACCGGATGACGACCACGGTCACATGGTTTTATTTGACACCGAGTTTGCCCCCAACAATCCACCCATCAGTGGTGTAGGCGCTGACCGAGGCGTGGCGGCTCCGCACTCGGGTCTGGCACAATTTGTCTTTATGGACGGCTCCGTACATACGATTTCGGAAACCATCGACCTGAACGTCTATCGTTCGCTGTCTTCCATTCGAGGGGGTGAAATCATTGGCGAATATTAAACGTCGTCATTGACCGCAAACCTTGGGGACACTTTGCTCCACGCGGGGTTTACAAATCGACTCAAACCAAGCAAAGCTCGACTATGAATACGGTTGAGCTTTGCTTTTTCATTGAGCACCCAGAATTCACAATGGCCAATATTAGGTTCACCAAATAATCGGAAGTAAAACGGGGAACCAAGTTTTGCAGGTTACGTTTGAGCTGCGCGGTCTCGTCTCACTACACGGCCCGGTTAAAGTTCTCGGTTGTCGTTCCCGAGCTTCCATTCCAGCAGCCTGCCCAGGCGTACCCAATGCTCTTTTGCAACCGGCACCGTTACACAAACCATGCTCACCGCTGGACTGAATAACCCAGCAGAACATCAGCAATGGAATTGTGAGACTCAAGCAACGTGCACGCGACTTGGCAGCGA
>JAAEPL010000510.1 GCA_024232675.1 Planctomycetaceae bacterium | reverse complement strand
TTCGGCTTGGCATCTGCAGGCTTGGCATCTGCAGGCTTGGCATCTTCCTGTTTGGCTTCCACAGGCTTGGCTTCCGCAGGCTTGGCTTCCGCAGGCTTGGCTTCCGCAGGCTTGGCTTCTTCCTGTTTGGCTTCCGCAGGCTTGGCATCTTCCTGTTTGGTATCTTCCTGAAAATCGCCTAAGGAGGGGCCGTTAAGCGGCAAACCGTCGTTGCCCTCTTTCTTTTCAGCGCTTTCTTCTGTCCCGCCCTCCGTCGCTTTTTCGTCCGTCGCTTTTTCGTCCGTCGCTTTTTCGTCCGTCGCTTTTTCGTCCGTCGCTTTTTCGTCCGTCGCCTTTTCGTCAGTCGCCTTTTCGTCAGTCGCCTTTTCGTCAGTCGCCTTTTCGTCAGTCGCCTGATCTGTCGCGTCCGTTTTCATTTCGGCCGCACCATCGTCACCCTCAAGATTAAATTCTGGGGCTGGGTCATCGCCGTTCTTGTCAGATTCCGTGCTTGGATCCGGAATTACTTCCATCACGATAGGATTTTTCGCCGCGACATATTCGTCGTACAGCTTTTGCACGTCTTCCGGTTTGATACTGGCTTCTGCGTTGGTGAGAAATGTTTCGTAATCGGCAGTAAGCACGGCAGCGCGGAGTTTTCGCTGAGCCTTAAAGCCCGGGTTTTCGTTGGTTGGGTCAGGAAACTCGTATTCCCCTTCACCAAAAATTTCCCGCAACTCGGTTAGGTTCGGTGTTTCCCCGACTTCTGCAACGTATTTCTCGACGGGGAACTCCAGCAACGTGGCTCCGCGTCTACGATTTAATTTCAGGAAATTCTCCCACGCATTGGTGACATTGGGAGATCTTGGCAGTCCTGTTTGAACGACCCCGATCATTTGCTCAAAAGCAATCTCTTTTTTGAGCTGGGCCATGATGGCCGCAAAATCAGGGTTGTTGTTGAAAAGGTCGAAAGCAAATTGATTTAATTGCAAAAATGTCAATTCGTCGTTATCCGAGATGGCTCGCAGGTAATCCAGCACTGCATCGTCTCCCACGACCATCCCCAATTCATCTGATTTTTCCTTCAGCAGGACCCGCCGCATGACTTGGCGATCGAGCATTTCAGGCGAACCAGAGGCATCAATTGGGCTTAAGAGGGCTGCACGCGGTCGAAAATTTTCGTTACCTTCCGCTGCGGAACGCTGCAATTCCTGAATAAACCGAATTGCCTGCGCATTCCGAATCCGATAATCCCGCAATTCACCTCGGGTGAAGCGTCCACCGCTGTATTCCACAACGACTTCGTTCATCTTTGGATCACGACTGCCTTGTGGCGTCAGATTGAAAAACACGCTGGGCAGTCCGAAAACCGCCATTAAAAGAACGCCAAAAACGATCAACATGCCTTTTTGGTTTTTGCGAAACCACGCCAGTGGAGATGCCATCTAAACCGGTCCTGTTCGATGTAATAATAATAGTCAGCTAATTCGGTGAGGGCTTGACAACCCCAAGCCGACAACATTATCCCTTTTTGCAGCGAATTACGACAACCCTGATTAGATTGGTTTGCCAGGAGAGGCAACAATCCGGTTTTACGGGTTAGCGAGTTCGGTCAAGCAGAGTAATTCGTGATTTTAGGATTAGTGGCCGTAAGTTCAATCCCAATCGTAAATAACGACGATTTGCAAGGACAGCGATGGTTCCATACGTGAAAGGTATGTTCCGTTGCCCGCCGACCATGGTTTTGGCGGTCCCGCGTAATATCGTCATTGGATTCCCAGTCGCATCCAGCACCTCATTTTGAGCAAACCCGTATGTCAAAATTTCTTGTAATTGCAGAAAAACCCAGTGTCGCCACCGATTTGGCAAGAGTTCTGGGGAAACTGCCGCAGGTAGGGAAGTTCGAAAAGAAAAAGGACTATTTCGAAAATGAAAATGGATACATCTCTTCTGCGGTTGGCCACCTCGTGGAATTGAAGATGCCGCTCACACCCGAGGGTAAGAAATTACCTTGGGGCATGAAGCATCTACCGGTGATTCCCGACCGATTCGAATTACAACCCATCGAAAAAAACGAGTCGCGATTCAAATTATTGCTGCGTTTGCTCAAGAAAAAGGACGTCACGACGGTCGTTAACGCTTGTGATGCGGGGCGTGAAGGGGAATTGATTTTCCGTTATTTGCTGCAGTTGGCAGATTTGCCAAAAGAATTTGAAGTCAAAAGGATGTGGTTCCAATCGATGACTGATGGTTCCATCCAAGACGCCTGGGAGCATATGCGATCCGATCAGGATATGCATGCCTTGGCCGATGCCGCGATGTGTCGTAGTGAAAGTGATTGGCTGATTGGGCTGAATGGAACTCGCGTTCTCACCGCATTCAACAGCCGAAATGGCGGTTTTAACGTAACGACGGCGGGACGGGTTCAAACTCCGACGTTGGTGATTTTAGCGGAGCGCGAGAAAGTGATCCGCGCGTTTGAGCCGGAATCCTACTGGGAAGTACACGGAGAATTTGAAGTCGAAAACGGCGAGTATAGCGGGCGATGGTTTCGCGAGAATTTCGCCAAGGAAGAAAATCAGCCTCACGCGCGTGCCGAGCGAATCTGGAATCGTGAAGAGGCTGCCGCGATCGTAACCCGTTGTGAGGGCAAGAAGGGTATCGTCGAGGAAAATAAAAAACCGCAAAAGCAGGCTCCCCCGCTGCTATTTGACCTTACCAGCTTGCAGCGTGAGGCAGGAAACAAACATGGGTTCAGTGCACGCCGCACGTTGCAACTGGCCCAAGCCTGTTATGACCGTCACAAGTTATTGACCTACCCCAGAACGGATTCCAAGTATCTGCCCGAAGACTATCTGGATGAAGTTAAAAAGACGGTGGCCAATTTAGCCGCGGCGAAATCCAATGCCAATTTCGACAGCGGTCTGGCAAGCTGCTGTAAATGGATCATCGAGAACGACCGCATTACGCCAACCAAAAGAGTCTTTAACACTGCCAAAGTGAGCGATCACTTCGCCATCATACCGACCGGCAAGCTACCCACGGCGAAAATGGACGAGGGTGCCTTAAAGCTGTATCTATTAGTGCTAAGACGTTTTTTAAGCATCTTTTATCCGCACGCCGAATACGAACTGACTCGACGCATCACGCGGATTGGTGAGGATACTTTTTTAACCACCGGAAAAGTGCTCGTCGTGCCTGGTTACCTAGAAGTCTATGGTCGCAAAGCCGGCGTTGCCGCCGATAAAGACGAATTGGTCGGGGCCAACGACGGGGACCTAGCGAACGCGAATTCTATTGAATCCAAAGAAGACCAAACGAAGCCGCCCGCTCGCTACAACGATTCAACTTTGCTCTCGGCTATGGAAACCGCTGGGAAACGCGTCGAAGATGAGGAACTCAAAGAGGCTATGAGCGAGCGGGGTTTAGGTACACCAGCTACTCGCGCCGCTATTATTGAAAATCTGATCCGGCAAAAATATCTCTTCCGCGACGACCGGCAGAAACGCGACCTAGTCGTCTCCAACAAGGGCTTGGCCTTGGTCGACTTATTGCAGGACGTGGGCTTAGAAACGCTCGGCTCACCAGAAATGACGGGCGAATGGGAATACAAGCTCAAACAGATGGAACAGGGCGAACTCGATCGCCAGGCCTTCATGTCTGAGATCAAATCCCTGACCTGCGACATCGTCAAACAGACAAAAGATTTCACCGACGAGATCGTCAACCGCCCCTTCCCGGACCTCACGGCCCCGTGCCCCGGATGCGGTGGCATGGTGCACAAGCAAACCGACGGATTATTCAGCTGCTACAACCCAGAATGTGATTTCCGGCTCAAAAAACACATCGCCTCCCACGAACTTACTGAAGAGGAAGCTCGCATCCTGATGACCGACCGACGGGTCGGCCCCATCGACACGTTCAAGAGTCGATTTGGAAAGCCTTTCTCCGCAGAACTGACCATCGCCAAACAAAAGAAGACGTGGAAAGTCGAATTCGTATTTGAAGGCGATGATCGGCTAGACGAAGAGATGAAAAACCTCTCCGATGACCAAGTCATGTGCGAGGCTTCATTACTGGAAGGCTCGGCAGACAGCGTGAAAGTCTATGAAACGGATCGCGCGTTTTGGGCACCTGACATGGCTCGCAAAAATCAAGAGCGAGGCGTCCGAATCGCCAAAACCATCCTGGAAAAAGAGATCCCGACCGAACAAGGCATCAAGTTGTTCACCGAGGGCAAAACTGAATTAATGCCCGGCTTCCGCTCGAAGAAAGGTCGTTTTTTCGCTGCTCACCTGACACTCGACAAGGTCAGTGGCAAATTAGGTTTCGAATTTGCACCCCGAAAAACTAAAAAGAAAGATGACGAAGAAGAAACCCAAGATGGCGAAAGCAAAGCCAAAAAGAAGGTAGCTAAGAAAAAGGCGACCAAGAAAAAGGCGACCAAGAAAAAAGCCACCAAAAAGAAGGCGGCCAAAAAGAAAGTCGCTAAGGAAGCACCCGCAGAAAAGGTCGCAGAAAAAGTCGCAGACGAAGAATAGACGCCCCGCTTGCTTGACCGCCACCGTCTAAAAAAACTAGAACGCCAACGACAAAATCTCATCCGCCTTACGTGTCCAAACTTCGGCACCGCCAGGTAGATACCCCAGCTTGCCCATGACCTGCCCTTGTGAGTTTACAAATAAGGCGGTGGGATAACTGGTAATGTTTGTAGAGTAACGTTCTTTGAGCATTTCATTTTGTCGCTCGAGCTCTGGGGCCAGCGAACTCTGCCGAGGAAAATCGACGACCACGGGAACGATCTTGTCTCCGTACCATGCTGCAAATTCCGCTGTGTGAAAAACCTCTTTTTCCAACATCACACAATATTTGCACCAATCACTCCCTGTGAACCAAAGCAAAATCAGCTTTTCCGCCTCGGCCGCCTCGACTCTTGCTTCGGCAAACGAAGTTCCCCAAGGAACTTCCTCGAAAGCACTGCTGTCGGCAGTGGAAAAAGTCATCCATGTCGGTAAGCGGTTGGCAGTACTGCACCCCATAATCCATGGGGATATCCCGATGACCATCATGGCAATGGGCAGGCATAAATAACAACTGGCTTTGGACATGGCATCCTTCTCCTAAAAACGAGCAAGGCACCCAGAATGGAACCCCGCTGGCTCGGGAAATTAGCAAATCCCGGAGGCTTGGGCCAGAGAACTTTAGGTGCGAGGCCTTCTCGGCTCTTTTTTTTGGCCTGCCGAAATTTCGCAGTTGGGGCGTTTTGAATTCGCTAGCTACCGCTGCTTTGGGCCTTATGCATGCGGCCGTTAGGATGCTGGCCTGGTCGATCTTCGGCGTACCATTTATCCAGTACCACCTGCCATTCTTCGCGATTTTTCGCTCTGGCAAAATCCTTCCTCACCCACTCGTATTCGGGATGAAGTATGGAGTATTTAATGCCAAATTTCCGCATAATCGGCCCTACACGCGTCTCTCCATAAACCTGCTCAGCAAGGCCAAAGTGCTCGAGGATCGTATCCCGTTGCTCAAATAGCGTAGGCGGTTCTGGAAGGGCCTCACCACGAGCAAGAGCTCGCGTTTGGGAAAAAATCCACGGATTACCGATCGCTCCTCGAGCAACCGTGACCCCATCGACGCCCGTTTCGGCAATCATATCCAAGCAATCCTGCGGCGTAAAAAGATCGCCGCTACCAAGGATCACTTTCTCCCCCGCATGTTGCTTGAGTTCGGTTAAAAACGCCCATCGACTAGGTCCGATATAGCGTTGTTCTACGGTACGACCGTGCACCGTGATGGCAGCTACGCCGAAGCCGAAGGCGCCGTCAAGGATTCGGTAGAAGTTGTCTCGACTGGCATCCGAATCATCGATCCCACGCCTCATTTTTACCGTAACGGGAATATGATCTGGCACTATATCGCGCGTTCTTTGGACAATTTCCAGAGCCACATCTGGTTGCCCCAAATGAAACCCGCCTCGACAGCGGCCCAGTACTTTTTTGACCGGGCAGCCAAAGTTAATGTCAATCACATCAAAACCGGCTTGCACCAGTTTCTGTGCTCCCAGCGCAAATTGCTCAGGCTCAGCCCCCATTAATTGGCCAGCTACAGGATGTTCCTCGTCGCTAATATGCAGGAAATGACTGGTGCGTTTTCGCTCCTTCATATCCACCAAAAATTTATCCAGCATGACCTCGCAAAGGGTGTAAGGGGCCCCATTGCGTTTGGCTATCACTCGCATAGGCCAGTCGCTGTAACCCGAGAGCGCAGCCTGGACCACCGGAAAATCCAGCGAGATATCGCCAATTTTCAGGGGTTTTAGTGACAACGGTGGTTGCGATGAAGATGTAATCATGGGTAATTCCTGCCGCCCCTGATTCTAACTAGCGAAACCATTTCAGCCAATGCACGACCTTTCTTCGGGTACGTATTGCCGCCCCGTCAAGAATGAGATGTAATCAACAGAACGGATTGGCCCTCCTTTCGGGAGAACGCCGAAATCCACGTCTTTCCCGTTTCACTTGCGGAAAAATGACATGCTTGACTGGGTATGGAATTTATGGCCGATCCTGCTGGTGGCCGCAATGATTTATGCGACCCTCACATTGATCCAGCATTTGGCAGGTCGCACCACCACACCTTACGTGGCCAGGGAACGCCTTGTCACAAAATCTGAACTGCTGTTTTTTCACGAGCTAAGAACCGCCGTCGGCGGAGACTGGGAAATTTTTGGCATGGTCCGAATCGCGGACATCTTGAAAGTTCCCAAAGGCATCAAGCAACGTCGTGCATGGTTGAACAAAATTCTCTCAAAGCACATCGACTTCGTGCTTTGTGACAACGATACACTAGAAGTAATCGTCGCAATTGAATTGGATGACCCCTCCCACAATCGACCGCACCGCATCGAACGTGATGAATTCGTTAATACGGCATTTGCAGACGCCGGTATCCCTTTGTTAAGAATTCCCACTCAGGCGGAATACAATCCTGCCGAACTAAGGCGAATGATCGATCACGAGGTGTAAATTATCTGGGATTGCCGCCCTTCCGGCCCCACCTTGCGATACAGATATCGACGTCACGAAGGCCGATTACCCTGCCCCGCAGATCCGATGCGGGAAACCAATGCGACCCTGTTTAGGTAGACTACCGTTTTCGTAAAAGCTTTCGGTTGGATGAGACGTTCCCATCCCGCACCACCGGTTTTCACTCCAACTCATCATGCAACCACGCGATCGATCGACTCAACCTGACACCGCTTCTAGCAATCCCACAACCATGAACCATAAATTCAGATTGGGGAATGCGATGCGCAAGGTAGCAATCGCAGGCGGGCTGGTGATCTGCCTGTCCACCTTACTCCGATTTTTGGCCACGGAATGGTGGATCACAGAGATATTGTCTAGTTTTGCCGTGCAGTATGCCGTATTGATGACTCCCTTGGTTTTGGCTTGCTGTTTTTGGCGAAACTGGAAATGGGCAGTGTTGTTTTTAGTTGTTTTGTGCATCAACGGTTTCATCATTTTGGATTACCTCCCGTTTCGTCAAACGCACTCCCCTGACTTAAATTCAAATCAGGAACCGCCCTTCCGTTTGATGATTCAAAATGTGCAGGTGAACAATACGGCATTTGACCGGCTAATCGATCTGGTCAATGAGGAACAACCAACCGTCATTTTATTGTTGGAGACGAACGAGAATTGGATACGTGCATTGGAACAGCTGCATGATGACTACCCTTGGCACAAACATGATCCGCACCAAGGCGCGTTTGGACTCTCTATATTGTCAAAAAAACCGTGGAATTCCTGTGAAATCCTGCACTTAGGCCCGCACGGACTGCCGACGGTATTGGCAAAATGGGGCAGTCAAGAATCTCAGCTCACCCTCGTAGGCGTTCACCCCTACCCCCCAATCTCCGCAGCGAAAACGCGTTCCCGAAACCTCCAACTCATCGATAGCCTTTTGTTATTGGAGGGAGTTTCCCAGCAATACGAAGGAACCAAGATTGTGGCAGGGGACTTTAACATGACACCGTGGTCCCCAACGTTTGAGAAACTTCTCGTAGATCCCTACCAAGCCTTCGGCGGTTACCTGTTACCAAATTCACTCTCGACCATTTCGATGCCTTTTCGAGACGCTGCCAAAGACTTCAATTTGGATCCTACCTGGCAGCTCTTCCCAACATTATTGGGAGGCGTAAAAATCGACCAAGTCCTGATCCACTCGCATGAAGACGTATTGGATTATCGTGTCGGACCCAACGTGGGATCGGATCATCGCGCGGTTTTTGTCGACCTCGCACAATAAATCTGCTCTGTAAATCCAGGGGCTTGGTCTGCCCGCGATCTCCCCTTGGCTCCAGCATGACAACTGATTAGTTGTCTCCACTGCTTTACGGCAAAGATGAAATCCGTTGAAATGAGCGGACTTGGGGGTCAACTGAAAGCGGCCCCCCCCGATGACGATTCAATCGCCCGTTGTCCATAAAACACATTGTTACCGTGGCCCGGCCTCGTTTGTGCCGCCGAGGCCAAGCCTTAACTCAGGAGACCTAGGATGCAACCGGACCGCCAAGCTGCTATCGCGGTCATTGTGCAGTCGGGACGCTTTCTCGTCATTGAACGCTCGCAACAAGTGAGGGCGCCCGGAAAACTTTGCTTTCCCGGTGGCGAAGTGGAAGATGGTGAGCATGTCGCCGAGGCGGTAATTCGCGAACTGGACGAGGAAATGAAACTTGCCATCCAGCCTGTACGACAAATCTGGAAAAGCGTCGCCCCTTCTGGCTGCGTCCTGCACTGGATCCACGCACGCATTATTGGCGAGTGCACTCCCGTTCCCAACTCAAGGGAAGTCGCAGCATGGTTTTGGATGACCCCCGAAGCATTGGCAAAACACCCTAAGACCTTGAGCTCTAACGTAGGTTTTATTCAAGCCAGCAATTCGGGAGAACTCACCTTACCGAACAGGTAACCGCAGGGAAAGAAACGCGGGACGAGTTGGAATGAATCGTAAAAGAGGCTCTTGGACTACTTGGAGCCATTCACAGGTGGCAAAGCCCGCGTGCTTGAAGCAGGAACCAATTTACTTTTTGGCGTCAATGGGTTCGACGGCGTCAGAGGGTTCGACGGCGTTAATGGGTTTGACGGCGTCAGAGCGTTCGACAAAGGCTTGGGAACAACCGCAGGCACCAACCGCGCTGTGCGGTCGCCAAACTCTCGATTAAAAAGCTGCGGATCAAATTCGTCACGTGGCACAAATCTCTTCTCCTCCACACTCAAATCGACCGGAGCCGGGATTAACTCTCCCTGCATGACCTTTCCGGAGGCCGGTTGAGGACGGTCCAGAAACCCGGTTTGCGATATTAGTTCATCAGGCTGCTGGCCCGACAGTTCACCCGTTATCGCCGTCCCAAGAATCCAATCCCGGATCGCATGATAATGATGCGATGTCGGGTCGTAGGCGGGAGCATCCATATCACCGTGGACTTCACTGACATATTTGAGCAGCGTGCTCTGTTGCGGATCGTTGCGGTCGATGTACCGCGAAATAGCATGAAGATTTCGCTGAATCCCGGTTGAGGTCAGACCTCCTCGGTTGTCGACTCGCCACAATCGCAGCGAATTTTCAGCGTCTCCATGACATCGAGCGGCAGCACATCCATTAACGATGCGTTGATGGACACCTCGATTGAACTCTCGTAGTGACTCGCGACTGTAGGAATCAAGGCTCTTTTTCAAATCATCCCGACTTGCCAATAACGGTTTGGTCGAAGGTAATCTGCGAACCCCCTCGGTAACAGCTTCCGTATAGGCGGCCAATTCCACGGGGGTTTGCTCGCTTTTTGGATTCGCCATCTCTTTGATCTGTCGCTCCAATAATTTCAATGACTTTTGCCCACCAGGCAATCGTTTGAGGAGCGCCAATTGCGTTTGAGAATTTTCAACTTGGCGATTCTTCAAACACCACTGTGCCAAGCGTTGATGACCAATGACATCGTCATCATCAAGTCGCGATCTAAGTTGTTGATAGGCGGCTTCCAACGAGTGCGTGACAAAGTCAACTTCCCCTTGGTGAAAGCGAACGGAAGAGCCATTATTTCGGTGAATAATGTACTTACCACCACCGAATTCCAACTGCCCTGAATAGACACTTCCCGTTTTTAAGACGACAAACTGCTGCGAGTAATTATCCACTTTCTCCTGAGCATCCAGATCGGGCAGCCATACCCAAAGCATCACGAAACACGCCGCAGTAGCCAGCCATAAGCCTGGTCGTAAGCGGTTTTGATTTGGGTTGATAATTGTATGCATGGCTTTGCGTGCAAGGAAAGTTGCGCGGAGTCTGCGCGTCCAATGGAAGGGGAATACAGCATGCCACCAACGACGTCAATATCTTCCGCAAATAGGCGATGTGCTGGCATATCCTTGCCCTGAGACGCATTCCGGAAAGCAAAGTTGACAGCACGCCAAGACACCACCTGCATTCGACGATTCGCCACACAGACCGCCGTTTCCACAGCGACTAGAGCAGTCCAGCTGAGGCGGAGGCTTTCATGATTTCGTATAGCTGCCAAACGATAATGAAGAAACCGAAGGGTAATAACCAATAGGCGAACCAGTGTAATTTGCCCTGCTCCACCCACCTAACCAGCCACCCGAGTGCCACTAAACCAACCAAGAATGCCACAACAGCACCGATCGCCAAAATCCAAATCGGTGTCGTTGCTCCGTTCTCTAAAATATCCTTGGCTTCTAAAACGGAAGCACCGCCAATCGCGGGAATAGCGAGCAGGAACGAAAAGGTCGCTGCGGATTGCCGCTTCAGTCCCATCCATGATCCCATGACGATCGTGGTCCCGCTGCGTGATATGCCGGGCAGAAGTGCGAATGCCTGAGCGATCCCAATCAAGATCACGGGCAGCAGCGAAAGTTGGGTGTATTCTTTTTTCCCGGGCTTTATTTTGGTCAATGTCATCAAAATGAAACCGGTAATGACCAGCATAAACCCTGTTAACAGAGGACTCTTCAGCAAACCTTCGTGATACTTCTTCAAGTACAACCCAATGACTGCTGCAGGAATCGTTCCGACGATCAACATCGGTATCACGCGTCGATCTTCTTTCAAAAGGTCTTTGATCCGTTGACGATAGAACACGAGGATGGCTACCAACGTGCCGAAGTGCAGCATCACACTCAATTCCGTGCTTTCGTTATGGTTCCCCAAAAGGGCCTCCACAGCGACTAGGTGACCGGAAGAGCTAATCGGAAGGAACTCGGCGATCCCCTGAATAATGGCGAGGATAATCACCTGCAGCAGCTCTGGAATATCAAACACGGTGACTGGTTACCAACAATGGAGTAGGGAAGGCGGGCGTACGTATCAGAGACCAGATCGATCCGCTATAATCGAATGGTCGGGCGAGTTTAATCGTTTTAGAATGAACTCGGTAGATCACTGAGTTAGTGACTGCCCGTGCCCCAGCATAGTCGCTTTACGAGTTCAGGCAAAAACAATCCACCATGATTTCCCAAGCTCCCCAAACCATGTTCCAGAAAATCTGGGACCAACACCTTGTTCATAAAGAACCGGGACGCCAAGCTCTGATTTACATTGATTTGCACTTGGTTCATGAAGTCACAAGCCCCCAGGCCTTCGAAGGCTTGCGGCTTGCCAATCGTTCGGTGCGGCGTCCAGAATTCACAGTCGCGACGCCCGACCACAATGTCCCGACCACCGATCGCCTGTTACCCATTGCCGACCCGATCTCCCGCCAACAGGTCGAGACGCTGCGAGAGAACTGTAAAGAATTCGGCATCAAACTTTACGACCTGGACAGTATTAATCAGGGGATCGTGCATGTCATTGGCCCTGAATTAGGACTCACCCAACCGGGCATGACGATTGTTTGCGGCGACTCACATACCTCAACTCATGGTGCATTCGGGGCGTTCGCGTTTGGCATTGGCACCAGTGAAGTCGAGCATGTTTTGGCAACACAAACGTTACCTCAAACTCAGCCCAAGACGTTTGAAATCCGCGTTGATGGCGAATTACTACCGGGAGTAACCTCCAAAGATTTGATCCTTTATATCATTGGGCAGATATCGACGTCGGGTGGCAGCGGACACGTCGTCGAATACAGCGGCCAAGCGATCCGCAACTTGACGATGGAACAGCGGATGACGATTTGCAACATGTCGATCGAAGCTGGCGCCCGAGCTGGATTAATAGCGCCGGATGAAATCACATTCGAATACCTGCGGGGACGCGCCCATGTACCCCAGGATTTTGAAGCCGCGATCGAGAAATGGCGACAGCTGCCCACGGACGAAGGCGCTGTTTTTGACAAACAGATAACGTTTCACGCCAATAACATTGCACCCCAAATCACCTGGGGCACTAATCCGGGGCAGGTCACCGCAGTCGATGCCTGCGTGCCCAACCCTAGTGACTTTTCTGAGGAACACGAACAACAATCGGCTGCCGCTGCCTTGGAGTATATGGGTTTGCAACCGGGAACTCCCATGACAGAAATCATGGTAGACCGGGTTTTCATTGGCTCCTGCACCAACTCTCGAATCGAAGACCTACGTTTGGCAGCCTCTTTGGTCAATGGCAAGCAAGTTCACGAACGAGTTAACGCGATGGTCGTGCCGGGCAGCGGTGTCATTAAAAAACAAGCCGAAGAAGAGGGCCTCGATGTCATCTTCAAAGAAGCAGGCTTCGATTGGCGAGAAGCCGGTTGCAGTATGTGCCTGGGCATGAACCCCGATCAATTAGCCAGTGGTGAGAGGTGTGCCTCAACCAGCAACCGTAATTTCGAAGGCCGTCAAGGCAAAGGTAGCCGCACCCACCTGGTTTCGCCCAGCATGGCTGCCGCTGCCGCGATTGCAGGCCACTTCGTAGACATTCGCAATTTGCCATCAGAGAAGAGCTAGATATGGAACCCTTCAAATCCCACCAAGGCTTGGTTGCCGTCATCAATCGAGCCAATGTTGATACCGATCAGATTATCCCCAAGCAATTTCTTAAACGCATCGAGCGAACCGGATTTGGGCAATTCCTTTTTTTCGATTGGCGTTTCGACGATCAAGGAAATGACCGCCCCGAATTTGAATTAAATCAACCGGAAAATAAAGGTGCTTCCATCTTGGTGGCCGGCCGCAACTTTGGCAGCGGCTCCAGCCGAGAGCACGCCGTTTGGGCACTTGCGGACTTCGGCTTCCGCTGCGTTATTGCGGAATCCTACAGCGATATTTTTTACAATAACTGCTTCAAAAATGGTGTCTTACCGATCGTCTTGGACAGCGACACGATCCATCAGTTGATGGATCGCAAGCAAAACCAAGCGGATTTCCAGTTAAATGTTGACCTCGCCTCGCAAACCATTGTCGGGGACGATGGCCTGAAGATCGAATTTGAAATCGATCCCGTCATGAAACAGCCCCTGCTGGAGGGATTGGATGACATTGGACAAACCATGAAGCAAGAAGAAAAGATTACCGCTTACGAACTGGCCCACAAAATGGCTCCGGTTTCCCAACCCTAGCTCCCCATGCATATGCCACCCCTTCATTTACGTACCGCGTTGTTCACGATTCTGATCGTTTCTTGCTGCTGGGCTATCAGTGAAGCGCAAACGGTTAAAAAAGACCAGGTGCTTTCAGGATTGAGCTTCCCCTGTGGCGTTGCCGTAGATCACGTTAGGGAAACCGTTTTCATTTCGGATAGCGGGCATGGTGAGATCTTGCGACTGCTCAATGGCAAAGCTGAAAAGGTGGTGACGGGTTACCAGGTCCAACCTTCCGAAACCGAACTTGGATGGCGAGGTGGCCCTCTGGGTATCGGAATCATGTCTGGTACGAACCAACTCGTTGTGGGTTCGGGTGGGGCTGAGTTGGGAAAAGACCAAGTCGATATTTTTGAGCTGGCAAACTTGCCTTCCACGCTCCCGCAAGCGACCCTCACGGAAACGCTACCTGCAACAGCCAGCCCGCACGGCAAACCCCAAGGCGATTTCTATGGAGTCGCGGCCGACAGCAACCAAGCTTGGTTGACCGGTCGCGGGAATCCGGATTACGGTTGGGTCTACCACCTCACCCCTGCCAAGGACGAAACACAGACTCGCCTTGAGTGCCAAATCGACACTTGGAAAGGTTCGGGAACACGGCTTCCGACGGCTATCACTTTGAGCCCCGACGGTTACATCCTCGTCGGCCAGAGAGGTGTAAACGGTAATGATTCAGTGATTGCCTTTTATGATCGAGTTACAGGAGACGCCAGGGCAAAATTCAGCTTGGGACGAACCGGCATTGTAGCCCTTGCCTACAACCCAACTTCTGGGCGACTCTACGGTCTTTTTAACGATCCCAAAACACCCGAAACAAATGGGCTTTATAAATTAGTGGCAAGGAAACGAAATACCTTGTGCGAAGCACAATTAATTACGCTGCTCGCAGATCCTTGGGCCATGGCATTCGCCGCGAATGGCGATCTCTGGGTGACCGCAGGCAAGGAAGATGGCGTGCTGTGGAAACTTAGCGGTTTTGAACCCTCCCCTGAATCCGAGAGTAATTGAAAGACTGTTACCGTGGATCATCTCGTACAAATAGGCCTACTCGGCTCGATCGGAAGGTTCTCTTCCGGTGATCAACGTCAGCGGCAACGTGGCGAGCAAGTTATTTGCCGCACTGATCGGGGCCTGGAAATCGGCAGCGTGCTCAAAGCCCTACCGAACAACGGTATCGAGACCGATGGCGACCTCCTGAGAAAAGTCACGCCAGAAGATCAATTACTCATCCAGAGGATCGAGAAATTTCGTGACAGGGCTTTTCTTGCTTGCCAAAAACTCCTTCAAGAAAAGAACCTGGACGCTGTTCTCGTCGATGTCGAGCACCTGTTTGATGGAAGCGGTTTGTATTTTTATTTCCTCGGCGAAGTCAGCGACGAAGTCAACCAACTGACCGAGCAACTCGCCGAAACCTACGAGGCCAAGGTCAAGTTTCGGCGATTCAGCCAGACACTTGCGGAAGGCTGTGGACCTGACTGTGGAACGGGAACCAGCGGCTGCGGAACGGGTGGATGCCAAACCTGCTCGGTGCGAGCGGCTTGTAAAAGCAGCCCCCCCCCAGCCCCAGCCAATTGATCCCAGGCGTGCTGAGCGAACCCCGCACCCATGCTTCAGGGAAGCGGGTTTGCGTTCGCGTCCCTTCCCCCATCACAGTCGAATAGAGCAAGTAAAAATCGACGTGATAACTCTCCAATTCCTGCGCAACTGGATTCGCGGGGACCAGCCACATTTAACGTTGCGATCTGTTGCTGCTCAACCCAATCCCAGAAGGCTGGAGCACTGATCGCAATATTCTGCGATTCCAAATCTATTTTCAGTACCGGGCTTTGGTGTCGCTTTGCCAGCTTCCACGTTAGCTTAGTGCCACCCGAGAGGGGTCCATGATGTAGAATCAACGTACCATCGGTGTCGATAATGTTTTTCTCGGTCCGCACTGAGTAATCAGCAGACTCCGTTTCCCGTAACAGATACTGTTTGGAAATCGGTCCATCTTCGCTTCGCCGACCTCGTGGACACCAACCGCCGTGTGGCATCTGCAAGTACAGAGCCACGTCTAATGCCGCGCGGTCGACCCCGGTCTGCCCACCGGAGCAGATTTTTTTAAGCTGACCCTCCAAAGCTGCTGCGCCCTCCAGAGTAGACTTTTGTAAACCTCACCTCTCTCCATCAGTCTACAGCAATCCCATTGTTGGCAAAGCGACTTTATGCGAGCGCGGATCTGCCCCCAGCCACAACACGACTTGCGGATTCGAGACCGACTATCGCTTATTTGGGAGCTCTAGACTGATTCCAGCCTTGAGTGGAGTGGTCTGCGTGATATTTTTTGGCAGTCGCGAGCGGTTTAACTTTAAAATTTCAACATACCGCGAAGCCTGCCCTAGTTGCTCACTGGCAACATCGAATAGCGTTTCACCGCCACTGGTTTTGATGACTTCACGGGGGCAAAGGAATGACCACCGCGAACGTAATTCATCAATAGAGGGAGTTAAAATCTCTGTGCCAGCGGGCACTTCATTAAATGATTTGACGCGCTTCCGATTGGCTTGATAGAGGGCGTCAAAAAAACGACCGTCGCCATACACTCGCTGAGCAACTAGCCAAAACCCTTCCCCTTTTTCTACCAAGGTAGTCGCCGGTAAAGCAGGCAAAGGTTCCGCATCGGGAAATTTACCAACCGCTAACGAGGGTTCATTTGCTTTTGGCTGAAACGCGGTTTTTCCGGGTCGCGTTGGAGGAATATTCAAACGCTTTGGCGCAGGCTTACTTTTGGCCGGCCGCCCCGGAATAAACGAACTGGAAGAAGCGGTCTTCACTGGGGGCTCGGAAACCGAGGAGGCATTTTTCGCACTGCTCGCGGGCACGGCCGCTGGCTTACCGGTACCGCCAAAGGTGGGCAACTTCAAATTCCAAGGTAACTTTGGCTGTTTATTCGCTGACTCAGTCTTACCAGCAGTGTCCGGAATGGCTTTAGATTCTTCTTGCACGACCGGCTTCTGGGGCGAAGGCACAGGCACAAACTGCCCGACTGGACGCACGACAGATTCCTCCGTAGACGAATCCGCAGTTGATGTATCCAACGGTGCGGTCGGAATCTGAGAAACTGTATTTTCTTCCTGAGGTTGCTTGGGGCTTGGCAAATTCGGCGAGGGTGAAAAACCCATTTCATCTTTCGCCAGCAAAGTGGATTGCTCTGGCTGCGACACCCCTGCAGATTCACTCAAGGGCTCATTTGCAAACGGCTTAAAGGTAGAGTCGTCCGGCAGCTCGCTCGGCGGATTGCTGATCGGCAACTCTACTTCGGTCGCACCGGCCATTTCAGCTTCAGCTTCGGCTACTCGAGTTTGCCCCTCAAATGCCATCGGATTGGGGGCGTTCCAGCCGCTCAATTTCGCAAAGGCAACGTAAAGAAAGATAGCCATTAAAACGGTAAGGACTATCAAACCAATACGCGCTTCTCGCATAAAGGCTTCGTCAAATTCAAATTCTTCGGAAGACATCCTTGCCTCCTCGTTAGATCAAATCCGTTCGGCAATTCGCAGTCTGGCACTGCGACTCCTTGGATTCGATTCGATTTCATCTTCGGCAGGTTTAATAGCTTTGCGTGTGATTACTCGCAAATTTTCATTTTCTCGAAAAGCCGTTTTTACCAAACGATCTTCCAACGAATGAAAACTGATGACCGCAATTCGACCTCCTGTCGAAAGCGTATCTGGCAATCGTCTCAGAGCTACTTCCACCCATTTAAGTTCTTCATTAACCGCAATTCGCAAAGCCTGAAAAGTACGTGTCGCAGGGTCAATACTGTGATTCTTGGCACGCGGGACGACGCGTCGCAGCAACTGAGCAAGCTGATCAGCCGTGCGGACTGGGTCATCTTGCCGCCGCCGCACAATTTCCCGAGCGATCCTGCGACTGAATCGTTCCTCACCCCATTTATAAATCAGGTTTGCCAAGTGCTTTTCACTCATGCGATCTAACAGCTTCCAAGCTGGCGATCCCGATGTCGTATCAAACCGTAAATCAAGCGGCCCCGAGCTTTGGTAACTAAAGCCACGCTGCTCGTCCGCCAATTGATCACTGGACAACCCCAAATCGAGACAAATGCCGTCGACGGGTACGTGGTTGTTGGCTTCCAAGACCTCGGGTACATCTGCGAAGTTAGCAACGACCAGTTTAACAGGCAATCCCGATAATCGACGTTCGCAACGCTCGATAGCAGCCGGATCGCGATCCGCGCCAATCACCACCCCATCCGGGGCGACCTGCTTCGCTAGCAAAAACGTGTGACCGCCGCCGCCACAAGTTGCATCGACAATCGTCTGACCTGGTTGCGGGTTTAAGCCCTCCACGATCTCACGGTATAGTACCGGGATGTGTTGGGTGAACTCATTCGTGTCAGGTTGTTCTTGAGAATCAGCGCTCATCAGCGATATCGTGTCTTATTATCCGAAGGTTCGATAAGTCTAACGCTCGATTCTATCAGTAAGAATTTCTAGCGATACACGTTGTGGCAGCCACTGGACGCAGCGACCGCAGAAAAGAAAACTATCACAAGTGGAGAATCTTCGGGGCACCCGTCAAAGCAACAAAAAAGCTGCGTCAGGGGTGTTAGCATTTGGCCTTAGCCAACACCACCTGAGCAGCCATTGGTGCAAATTACGGAGGACGCAATTTGCGAGTGCCAAATCTTTGTAGGACTTGGCATGTTTCATTTCCAACCAAACCGGTTTCTTGGGAAACAGGCTTGGATCAAAGCACAAAGGAAGCCGATTGACAAAATACGAATCAACCTACGAGCCTTTTGCAGCGACGCGTCTGATGTTCAAAAACCGCAGCCCGGTTCCATTGGTTGAGCCCCCGGAGCGGTACGCTAAGGCCGGTCGTTTATGTGGCTCTCTCAGCTTTCCCCCTTATTTTCGGCCATTTTCCGAAACTTTGGGGGTGTCGCCGGGATCCTTCGCAGGCCCTCTTTCGCCCTTTGCCAACATATCTATCCCCGTTAGGGCGTCAACGAGAATGTGGGGAAAAGGATGAGCGGACGGCCGCAACCCGTTCCCCCACAAGTGCTTAAAATTTTTCACCAGGGGCCTCCAGATTCGCTGGCTAGCCCCAGATATCCCAAAAAACCGCCCAAAACCGCTAGCATCCGCCGCTTCCGAGCACAACCGGGACTGGCAAGCTGAGCAGAAATCTCGCACGATGGCGGGACTTCCTTTTTGAAAGAACCATGAATAACGAACTCAAAAACCCAACCCCTGCTTCGAACTACCATTTCGACCTGCCCAAGCATTTGATCGCGCAGCACCCGACCCAAAACCGGGAAGATGCGCGGTTATTGGTAGTGGACCGAAAGCGTAACCTAATCCAACACTCCCATTTTCGGGACATCGCCGATTGGCTGAAAAGGGACGATTGCTTGGTCTTAAATGAGACAAAAGTCCTGCTGGCTAAATTCATTGGTTATCGCACAAAAACGAAAGGCCGATGGCAAGGACTCTTTATTGAGCACGACCCGAATTCGGGCGTCCTCAAGGTGATGTGCAAGACGCGCGGTCGTATCCAACCGGGCGAAACGGTGACGTTGCAAGATCGGGAGGGATTGGACAGTGCCGTCATCACGATGGTCGCCAAACTGGAT
>JAAEPL010000509.1 GCA_024232675.1 Planctomycetaceae bacterium | reverse complement strand
TGATTGCGTGTGAGGCAGCTTGATCCGACGAAGACGCGGTGTCTCGGGTGTGTGTGATGGTTCCAAATCAATACGATCATTGGGAGCCGTCATGCCTTTGGAGATCTCTTCAAATGCTGCGATCTCACGACGGATTTTTTCAATAATATCCATGGGAATGCGGTTTTCCAGTACAGAGTTATGACTGAATCTGGTGTTTCGGGGATTTGAAAGTTGGCGGCGTATCTGGTTGATTTGTTGTTGTTGAATCGCAGCAACCCAACCATAGGAGATACACCACCATGAATACGAATAACATTGTTGATTTTGCCAGTCGAGACGGGATTTCGGACGCTCTGACGGATTTGCTGAAAACAGGAGCACAGCAATTGATTGCAACGGCGGTTGAAGCTGAGCTTGAGAGCTTTCTGGTACAATTTGCGAACTCGCGCACTGAGGCGGGCCACGCGACTGTTGTGCGTAACGGCCATCATCCAGCCCGGCCATTACAAACGGGCATTGGACCAGTGAGTGTGCGCATTCCCAAGGTTCGCTCCAAGAGCGGTGAGCCTGTGACGTTCCGCTCTGCTTTGGTGCCGCCTTACGTTCGCAAAACGAAAACACTGGAGGCCGCTTTACCCTGGCTGTATCTGAAGGGCGTTTCCAGCGGCGAGATGGGTGCTGCATTGAAGGTGCTTTTGGGGCCTGATGCCAAAGGACTGTCAGCCAACACCGTGTCGCGCCTGAAGCGGGACTGGGCCAAGGAATATGACGGCTGGAGAGATGAGCCGTTGGACGAAGATACATGGGTCTACATCTGGGCTGACGGTGTTTACAGCGGCCTTCGCGGTGAGGATGACAAGCTGTGCGCCCTTGTTATTGTTGGCGTAAATACGCGCGGCCAGAAGAAATACCTGGCCATTGAGGACGGGGTGCGCGAGTCCACCCAAAGCTGGCGGGAGGTTCTGCTCAAGCTCAAAGAGCGTGGAATGAACACACCAAAACTGGCGATCGGCGATGGTGCCATGGGCTTTTGGGCAGCCCTGGAAGAGGTGTTCCCTGATACCCGTCAGCAAAGATGCTGGATGCATAAAACGATGAACGTACTCAATTGCCTGCCCGAATTGTCTCAGCCAAAGGCCAAGACGGCACTGCACAATATCTGGCAGGCTGAGACCAAAAAGGATGCAGAAAAGGCGTTTGATTTGTTCATCAAAACCTACCAGCCCAAGTATCCCAAGGCAGCGCTGTGCCTGCAAAAAGATCGCGATGAACTCATGGCATTCTTCGACTTCCCGGCCCAGCATTGGCAGAGCATACGCACGACTAATCCAATTGAATCCACATTTGCTACAATCAGACACCGCACCAAACGTTCAAAGGGCTGCCTTACCCGCAATGGCATGCTGCACATGGTGTTCAAACTTGGGCAATGTGCACAGGAAAACTGGAGGAAGCTACGCGGCTTTGACTACCTCGCCAAAGTCATCACCGGCGTTAAATTCAAAGACGGAATTGAAACCATAAAAACAGATCAGATCGCCGCATGACCGAAAATCCTCAAACACCAGATTTGACAATAACTCATTATCTCAACGACCTCAAATTTCCAACGGAAGTTGGTGGACTTGGACCAGCCACAAGAGCTGGAGATTTTGGTGAGATACTTGTTGCTGATTTTTTACAATGGATTTTGGGGTTTTGGGTTCCGCGTGTGCGATGGTGTTCAAAGGTAATTCGCAATGAGTCTTCCAAGGGAAGTGACGTTATTGGATTTCATTTTGAGAATGATGACAATCATTCCAGCAGAGATACACTTGCTGTTTTTGAAACCAAAACAAAATTTTCTGCTGGCAAAAAAAACAAACTTCAAGAGGCCATAAATGATTCAGCCAAGGATCATGCCAGAATCGCCGAGTCACTAAATTTTATAAAACAAAAATTTATTGATAAAGAGAATTTTCTAGATGCGCAAAGAGTTGAACGTTTTCAATCTCCTATTGATCATCCCTATCGGCAAAAGTATGGAGCAAC
>JAAEPL010000508.1 GCA_024232675.1 Planctomycetaceae bacterium | reverse complement strand
TGACCGTAGACGACGATGCCATGGTTCGTGAAAAAGCGATTCGCATCATCAGTTGGCGAGCCAACCCACAACTTAATGCAACCGTCGTTCGCGGTCTTAAAGACAGCGACGCAAGAGTCCGTCGAGCGGCTTGTGAAACGTTGACGCACATTGGGCATCCCGTGGACTGGAAGACATTTTCCCAATCATTGAAATCGACTAGTCGGACCGAGGCTTTGGCAGCTCGACGCTTGCTAGAGTCGCTACCCCCAGAACAATGGCGGGATGAAATCTTGAAGACTGAAAACACGCGATGTTTTCTGCAGGGAGCCACGGCCTTGATGATCGTTGAACCCAACCTGGTTAACGCCTACGGTGTTCTCGCTCGCGTCAGTTCCATCATGGATGATTTTGTGACCGACCGTGATTTTTCTGATTTGTTGCGAGTCACGCAACTGGCGTTACACCTGGGCAAAGTTCCGGGTAACAAGATCCCCGTCTTCCACGACCGCATGCTGGCGGAATTCCCGACTGGAAATGGTGCCTTGAACCGGGAACTGTCTCGCATCATTGGCTACTTCGGCGATAAGCGCGTGGCCTTGGTGATGGAAGAGTACCTTGCCAACCACAGTGACAGTGATGCCGACAAACTGCAGGTATTATTAAATCTTAAACCCATTGCCGATTCATTCAACGATCAGCAACAGATGGCCGCCATCACTTTTCTCGAAAGCATCAAAAATCAGGCGACTGACAACGAGAGCAATTATGGCATCTTCGTCAATGAAATATTGACGGTTTGGGCAGCCAACATCAGCGATTCCCAAGTAGCGACCATTCTGAGTAATGGCGCAGCATGGCCATCCGCTGCATTAGCCGCTTTCTACAAGTTGCCGAATCAGTTGAGCGAAGAGCAAGTTGCTTCGATTTCAGAGATTGACCGAAAACTAAAAGGCCGCACCGACGCCACTTCGCGACAAACACGCATCGGTTGCTTGGCAGTACTGGGGCGTAGCGGGGATGAAAAATCCATGTCCTACCTGAGAGAGGTTTGGCGGCATGAAACGGAACGCCGAAACGACGTCGTGTTGGCATTGGCTCAACAACCAAGCGGTCCCAACTGGCCCTACTTGATTAGCAGTCTTGCTGAACTGAGCGACGACACCGCCAGCACCGTCATGATGCAATTGGCGACCGTGGAAAAGAGTCCTCGCGAACCGAAGTTCTTTCGCCACGCGATCAAGACCGGCTTCCGTTTGAGGAGCAACGGTGTGGAAGCCACAGATCAACTGCTCCAGCATTGGACGGGTAGTGAAGTGCAAGCAGCCGATTGGAAAGCCAAGATGGAAGCTTGGGCAGAATGGTTCAATGAACGTTATCCAGATGAAGAACCGATTACTTTCGAAGATCAAGTAACCATCGGAAAATACTCCGTCGATCAAGTCTTGCAATATGTCGAATCGGATGCACGTCCCCCACTCAAACACAGCGGCATGCTGGCTTTTCAAAAAGCGCAGTGCATTAAGTGCCATCGCTTCAATGGGCACGGGGAATCTTTGGGACCCGACCTAACGGCTATCAGCAATCGTTTCTCCACTCGAGAAACACTTCGCTCCATCCTGCATCCCTCTGAGGTCATTTCTTCGCAATATGCGAGCAAGAAAATAATCACCGCGGATGGCCGCCAACTGATCGGCCTGGTTTCCGAATCTACGTCGGGCACCATTGCGGTACTCACCGACGATGGTGAAAAGCTGACGTTTGACAGCGACGAAATCGACGAAATCGTGGATGCCGAAGTCTCTGCCATGCCAGAAGGACTGTTGGACGATTTAAGCTTAGAAGAAATCAACGATTTAATCGGGTATCTGAGCGCGAAGAACACGAACACAGCGGACGCGACTTCCGGTAATACGGATTCCGCTCGGTAATTCGCCGCGGAGTCTCGAAAAATCGAAACGCATCGGCGACGAAGATTATTTTTACGGTTCGCTTTAACCGATACCGATCTATAATTCGTCCAGCCTTCCGACCGCGCCCGTTTGGAAAGCGGGCTTGTGTTTCGAGACGATTTCCCGATCTAATTTTGTAGCTCGTCGATGCGCAATATTCTTGAATGTCCAGCTTGCAAGTCACGAATCCAGGTGAAAAGTTCATCTGCCAGTGTCGCATGTCCCAAGTGCGGCTCTGCGATCGAAAATCCCGCACCGCGAGAACACCGGTCCGAGAAGAAGGAAAAACCATCTTCCGTGATTCGTCCGCCTCGGAGATTGCAGAGCGATCCTCACTATGAAGCCACTCCGCCGATCTCACCGGCAGTGCCGCCCCAACCCGCGGGTCCCAAGCAGGCGTTCATTCCCGAGGGGGACGTTGATCTAGAAATCGGGGCTAGTGCCACGGCAGCCTACCCACAACGTTCCAAGGTAAATATTTGGGCAGCGCTCACGACAGTGGGCTTGGCAATCATCGCCATCGGTGGCCTGTTCTATATCGTGACCTCGCTCAGTAAATCTAAAACAATGAGTGATGCCAATGCGGCCAACACACCTCCGACCAACATTAGTCAATCGTCAAAGTCCAAACCGACACTCGACAACGTTTCCAAAAACACTTCCCAAAAGGAAGTGGTCAAAGCAAAGCCTGCCTTGCCTCCGGTTGATGAGACGCCCAAATTTTTCGATTTAGCCGACATGCAGAATATTTGGAAATCCGTCAACGGCTACCTTGTCAAACTGGAGATTAAAACTCCCATTCGCAACCGCATCGCCAGCGGTCTAATCGTCGATTCCCGGGGTTGGGTTGTGACCAGTTTGTCGGCATTAAGAGAAGCCGGCGAAGTCGAAGTAACGTTAGCTGGCAAAGCGCTCAACGACAATCCTCCCTTCCGGGAACTGGTTGATCTTTCTCGGGGCATCATCGCGGAAGACCCGGTTCATGATTTGGCACTGATTGCCATTAACCGGGCGCAGGTAATTAACTTGGCCGACATCCCCATCAAGACAACTGACAACATCGTCCAAGCAACGCGATTAATGATCGCGAGGACGCCCCCCCCTCGACACCAGCGTTGGCTGGCGGAGTGTCGAATTGATCAAGTGGGCAGCTTCTCGGAACTGCCCGAGGGTATGCAACGAAGCATGGAAGCGGCAAACATTAAGGCCGATGAAAAAACCGAATGGTTGATTTATCCACCCCGCTTATCGTCGAACCTTTCAGACGAACTCAGCGGCAGTCCCTTAATGGATAACCAAGGCAAAGTCGTAGGCATCAACACCGGCGTGCAATCGAAAACTCAAACTGCGGCGGTACCTGCTGCCGCGATATTGAAATTGATTGATTCTGTCGGCGATTCTCCCAAACTAAAACCCTTTCCGCGGGCGAGTGAAATGCTCCGCCAAAAAACGAGTACGAGTAATCCGGAATCGACCAAAGCGTTACAAAGTTTCGACAACATTGTCAGACAGCTCTCAACGCTAGTGGATGCTTGCCGCAGGACCGATTGGACGGCTGACAACCCAGCAGAGTTCGAATCTATGCAGGCGCTATCGAAAACGTTTTTTGCATTCTTTGATTGGCGGACCAAAGAGAGTTTCCAAGTTGAGGACATGGAACAATACGAGGAACGCTTTGAGGAAATCATGGAAGAAATGACCATGAGCCTGGAAGACGACCTGGACCGCAAGGAATTCCTTAGCGGGAAAGGCAACGAGTTCTTTGCCTCCTTGGTAACCCGTGAAAATCCTTGGTTCATTATTGGGGTCAAGGTTGAGCTGGGCCAATTCAACAGCCCCCCTGTCGACGGAAAGGAATCGGTCGCCTTCCGCATCCTGGGGACCGACAAGCACCTGCTCACGATCCCCGGCATGGAAGCGCGAAATTTCCGGCAAGGGCGGCGTTTCCTGTTGATCGGAAAACTGAGTGACCAAAAACCATTTCGCAGCAGTCTATTTGACGGTGAAACCAGCATTCCTCTGGTCGAAATCCCGCTTCATTTCCAAATCAAACTGCGTTCCGACCGGTGATTCGATGTCGAAAAGGCCGCGCCCTTTCAACAGCCGATTCAGCTAACGGAGATTTGCTGAAAGCTGACGATTTGAGGGTGCGGGGATACCGCCTCGCGCGGTTCCTCTGTTCTAAGAACCGTTTGCATCCCCACCTCTTTCGCCGCATCCAACTCGGCAACCACATCGCTTACAAAACAGATTTCAGTGGCTGCAAACCCCATCGCTTCGGCAATGCATTGATAGCTCGCTGACTCTTTCTTACCACCACTGGTCGTGTCGAAGTGGCCCGCGAACATACCCAGCAAATCGCCCTCTGTGGTGTGCCCAAAAAAGAGTTTCTGCGCTCCGATGCTGCCCGATGAATAGATATAAAGAGGAATGCCTGCGGCTTGGCATTCGCGAAGTTTTGGCAAGACATCGGGAAACAATTCGGCGATCAATTGGCCTCCGTCGAATCCGGCTTTCCAAACAAGTCCCTGCAGTTGCTTTAAGCCCGTGACTTTGGCATCTCGATCCATTAAATCCAATACGGCTTGCACGACCAAACTGCGTTGCTCTGCCACCGTTCCCGTTCCCAACCAATGGACCGAATCGGTTTGCCCTATATCATTGCCCACCAAAGCGACCACCGTCTGTACCGCATCCTCGTCCCAGTGCTCCTCAAGAAAGCTGGCGACATTCTCCCGAATAAACGGAAACATCACATCGTAAACGAATGCGACCGGCGAGACGGTTCCTTCAATATC
>JAAEPL010000507.1 GCA_024232675.1 Planctomycetaceae bacterium | reverse complement strand
GGTCGCACCACAGCTTGAGGAAATAAATCCAAACGAAACGAAGCAATCGTGCCTTAATCCAAAACCATGGTTCGCCAGTTTCATGGCGTCAGTCGTCGCCTGGACCCTCGAAAATAACGCGTTCTTAAACAAGCGATGAAGGAAAACAAGCACCACTTTTCAGGAAAGTGGTTTCACAATATTCGGATGCTAGATTCTGTGATCCACTAAAGAAAAACTTGCAATCCGTGCACTCCAAAATTTTTGGTAGCAGGCATAGCGATGTAAACGCCGTACCTAAACAACCGTTCAAGTAAAATATTGTGCGGCGGTACAGTGAGTAGTCCAGTCTCCATAAACCCTGACGGCCTAGGTAGAAATACAAAAAGTCGCTTAATTCGTTTCCCGAAGCAAACTACGGTTTCTCTTCCGCGGATTTGCTATAACTCAGGTACCTCAAAGTAGATTATTCACCAAGGGCTGATGATTTCATTAGTGCTTGGCACCATCGCTTAAGAGCTATCAAGGGTGTGCCAATACCAGACTTAAATCGGCCAATCCGATCCGATTGATCTTAAAACGACTGTTGCCCCGTAGTAATGTCGATTACACCTGTTATCAAAATGCAAACGCAGATGTCTCCGCAAGTAATTAAAAGGAATTTCGAATGAAAAACACCATACTGCTTTCCCTATCACTTGTGGTACTCACGGGTTGGTTGGCGATCCCAAAAGCGACAACTTCCATTTCTAATACCTACGAAGCGGCCGATATCGAAGGTAGCTGGCAAGGTGAAGGACACACGATCAACTCGAGAGGTAAAAATCTTACTAAGAAGAGACTGTTAATCGAAGTTGACGAACAGGGCCTAATTACAGGGGAATCCGGCTGGGAATTGGTGGATGGTGCCGGCGGGTTCGATGAAAACAAACCAGTCAAAGGCGATAGCGAAAAACTCATTGGTGTTTTCATGCCGGAATCAGGCGAGATTCATTTGGTTGAGATGGCCGAACATGGGACTCTGCATGGAAAGTTAATATCCAAGGACCAACTGCGTATGGTATTAACGCAGCCAGGTGAAAAACCCACCGCCTCCACCTATATCCTAACTCGTGTCAAGAAATAATTTTCATTGAGCAATTAAGACAAACATTTCCGCTTACCCAAAATGTCTTGGAATGGGCAACGAGCGTTTTTTTGTTTGCGTTCGTTCTGCCGCGCAATGCCAAAAGTGGTTGCATTATGAAATCACCCCAGCTTGCTTCATCGACTCGCACTCTTGTTCGTCTAGTGATGAAACATTCGAACTGCCTTACCGCGCTGAGCTGATTAAGATTGCGTCAGATTTCTGGGCACCTGCAAAAGTTGAAACAGGGCCCAGCTGTATGGAATGCTATGCTGTTTTGCATTCTGGGCGAGTCGACTATTGTTGAATAGTGCAATTGGGCATCGCCTTTTTTAGGTTTTCAATGGCCTCCTCGGTATGGTTCCGAGATAACGTGAGAATTTCTAGGTTCTTCAAGGAAGCGAGATACATCAGGCCAGCGTCAGTGATCTGGTCCCCCGACAGTTGAAGACGTCGCAAGTTTTCAATTTCTGATAAGTGCTTCACACCCTCATCGGTGATACCGTTTAGTGATGAAGCCAACAAAATCCGCAGCCCTTTAAGCTCGCTAAGGCAGGACAAACTCTTGTCGCTGATGTTCTTGTTATTTCCGATGTTAAGATTTGCGAGACGATCCAGCTTCGTAAGATGCACGAAGCCAGAGCCGTTTAGTTCGGTGCAAAAAAACAGGGATAACATTTGCAGCTTTTCAAGATTTTTCAGGCACTGCAAGCTTTCGTCCGTAACTTTATTGTTTACGTTTAACTTAAGCGTTTTAAGGTTGGGAAACATGGCGATTGCTGCCATATCCGCTTCGCTTAAATTACCTGAATGCGCGTTTACACGTTCCAGACTTTTAGCGTCCTCCGTTTTGGCAAGATCCGTCAATGTCACATCCTTGCCACGTAAAGAAATCGCGATCAGGTGGCCATTGCTATCGCGCTCGTCGTCTGGGGAGATTGCCAACTCCGTTATTTCGGACAGGGTCGCCGCCCATGGGTCAACGTCGACCTGGGGAACCAGCGTCTTTTTGACGTTCGCGTACCGTGATTGATCAGGTTCACCCTGATTGCAACCAACGGCAAGGAAAACCAGACACAAATTTAAAATCAGTAATACGTAGAAGCGCATGATTCAATGGACCAAAAGTGAAAGGAGACTTAGGAGCAAATATGGATTTACCAGTGAATGCCAGCTGGGTACATTTTTTCGTCAATCGCATTTCGATAGACTGCAACTCCACTTGGTAGAGATAACAGGAAGTGCTCATCAGTTATTGGTATACGATCTTTTAGGGGGATTCAACGCGTATTTAGGCAGAAAGGTTCAGACAAGTCAAAACCTGCATATCCTCTTGGAGCACCAGCATGCGCTATGACACTTTACGCTGCAGGCGACGGCATGTTGGCGACTCGTAAGCCAACTGCTGCTCGACCCAACAGTCTTTTTATTTACAATGCGACTGGGGAGTCAGCATCGCTGACGAAGCAGATGCGATGCTCCCTGCTGTTCCGTTTGGCGAACATCCGTCGACTCTGTTCAAATATTTTTTAACCTCTTGAGTTAGGCCATGGAAAAGAGACTTAAAGGAGCCATGATCGGTCTAGGATTTGGCGCTGAGTTTTTACCGATCTACGAGGCCCACCCTGACGCAGATATCATCGCTATTTGCCGCAGAAATGAATCCGCACTGAACCGTGCCGGTGATCAATTTTCGATTGAAAAACGTTATACCGAGTATGAAACCTTACTCGCCGATTCTGAAATCGACTTTGTGCATATCAATAGTCCGATCGCCGATCACGCATGGATGTCGCTCAAGGCTCTCGATGCAGGCAAACACGTTATGTGCACCGTCCCCATGGCGACCACCATCGATGAATGCCGTCAGATCGTGGAAAAGGTACACGCGACGGGGTTGAAATACATGATGGCAGAGACCGTCGTCTACAGTCGTGAGTTTTTATTTATAAAAGAGTTAGTTCAGCGAGGAGAGCTCGGAAAGATTCAACATTTGGCTGCTTCCCATCCCCAAGATATGGATGGATGGCCCAGTTACTGGGAAAAGATGATTCCGATGCATTACGCAACCCACGTCGTCAGCCCATGCTTGGGCTTGTTGGATAAATTAGCAGAGAGCGTCAGCTGTTTTGGCAGCGGCACTGTGCGAGACGACATCGCCAAAAAATCGGGCAATTCCTTCGCCATCGAATCCTGCCATATTCAAATACAAGATTCCGATGTGACAGCGCATATTTGGCGTTGCTTGTACGACGTAGCTCGCCAATACAGGGAAAGTTTCGACGTTTACGGCACTAAACAAAGTTTCGAGTGGACGTTGATAGAAAATGAACCGCATGTCATTCACACCGCCAAGAAACCTGAGCCACAAATCCCCGAAAAAATCACCGTCCCTGACTATGCACACCTTCTGCCTGAACCCATCCAAAGGTTTACGCTGCCTACTGAAATCCACGATGCCGACCATTTATCCTTTATCCAAGGGGGCGGTCATGGCGGCTCCCACCCCCACCTCGTTCATGAGTTCGTGCAGGCCGTAAAAGAGGACAGGGCTCCTTGGCCTGACGCTGTCACCAGTGCCAATTGGACCTGCGTCGGTTTATGCGCTCATGAATCGGCCCTACAACAGGGACAGAAGATGGACTTGCCAAAATTCACTCTCAGACCAACCCGTTAGAGCGAGCTTCAGCTATGCAACGCCCCCCAAGCCACATGACTATCGCACTTGCCATAGTCATGACTCATTTGATCTGGGCCACTCATTCACACGCCCAAGAACCAACAGAGGCGGCTTCCTTAAATTTGGTGATAGAAAATTTGGGATCGGCTCACGATGACACCATTCGCGCCTCGTTGCTTAAAGGCGTTCTGAGCGGACTGGAAGGTCGAAGAAATATTCCAGAACCGGAAAACTGGCCCACCGTCAGTAAGCAATTAGCTCGCAGCGTCGATCCGCTAGTCAGAGAGCGATCCCTTCAATTATCCCAAATTTTCGGGGACGAGTTGGCCACGCAACAAGCTCTGGATTTGGTGCAGGACGATACTGCCGAGATCGGTCGGCGAAAAGCCGCGTTGCACCTTCTCTTAAACCAACAAAACGAAGCGGCATCGGCATTACTGCCTTCTTTAATTACTCAACCCGATTGGGTCGTCGATTCGGTTCGCGGTTACGCCATCATGAAAAACGATAGCGCGCCGAAGATTTTATTAAGTCGCTATTCCCAATTTACCCCATCGCAGAAACGTGCTGTATTGGAAACCTTAGCCTCTCGCCGTTCCTATGCGACGGCCTTGGCTGAGGCTGTCAGCGTTGGGGAAATCTCACGGAAAGATATTCCCGCTCAGGTTTCTAGAACATTGCATGATATGCTCGGCGATCGCTGGATTCAGGTTTATGGAAGATCCGACGAATTCGATCCTGCCCAGCGTGAGGCTAAACTCGAACGTTACCGCCAGTTGTGCCAGCCCCAAAACATGAAAACAGCAGACGCCAGGCGAGGCCGTATCGTCTTCGAAAAAACGTGTGCTGCCTGTCACCTACTGTATGGCATCGGCGGCAAGGTTGGCCCGGATTTGACGGGCTCCAATCGTGCTAACCTTGACTACATCTTACTCAACAGTGTGGATCCAAGTTTCGATGTCGCCGACTCGTATAAAACAACTGTCATTCAAACGGTAGATGGCCGTCTGATCAACGGTGTCTTGGCCGAAGAGGACACCACCCGTGTCGTCTTGAAGACAGCCGAACAACCGCGTGTTGTGATCGCCAAAGAGGATATCGAAGTTCGCAAACTGTCAACTAAATCCATGATGCCCGAAGGTCAATTCGACCAGATGACAGAACAAGAAGTAGTCGACTTAGTCCTTTACCTGCGATCCAAGGAACAGATCGATTTGGAATCGAATGAAACCCGCAACGAATTGCCGCAACAACAACATAAAGATAGCAACGCGGATTTTTTAACGCCTGCGGAAGCCGTAAAAAAAATGGCAATCCCTGATGGCTTTGACGTCTCTGTTTTCGCATCGGAACCGGATATTGCCGAACCGATTGCTTTTTGTTTTGATGCCAAAGGGAGACTTTGGGTTGCCGAGAATTTTAATTATCGGACCCGGGGAAACCATACCGACGAACCGGTCAGTCGAATCCAAATTTTCGAAGACACCGACAGCGACGGCGTATTTGATACAAAAAAAACATTTACCGACACGCTTACGTTTACATCCGGTTTGGCTTGTGGCATGGGTGGAGTTTTCGTGGGCTCGCCACCCCACCTTACTTTTATTCCTGATAAAGACGGCGACGATCGCCCTGATGGTCCCCCCCAGGTTTTGCTTGATGGTTGGGGGATCAACGATCGACACGAAACACTCAACAGTTTTCTTTGGGGGCCCGATGGCTGGCTGTACGGGTGCCAAGGTGTTTTCACGCAATCTCTTGTGGGTGTACCTGGTTCACCGAAACAGGAACGACAATTTATTGACGGTGGAATCTGGCGTTACCAGCCTCAGGAAAAACGGTTTGAAGTATTCGCCCGCGGGCTTTCCAATCCGTGGGGATTTGATTTTAACGACCACGGACAGGGGTTCGCCACCTGCTGTGTAATCCCGCATTTGTTCCACGTAGTACAAGGTGGGGTTTACCACAAACAAAGCCGACCGCATGTTAACCCACACATTTACGACGATATAAAAACGATCCGTGATCATACCCATCTTTCCGCCCACGGCGGCGCTCGATTCTACTTGGCCGATGCTTTCCCTGGCGAATATCGAGAAAGATTGTTTATGTGCAACATTCACGAGCACGCCGTGCTGACTGACGTGATGGTCCCCGACGGCTCCAGTTTTATTGGCCAACATGGAGACGATTTCTTACCAACCAATGACATGGCTTGGGTCGGATTCAGTGTTGAAATAGGACCCGACGGAGGCGTCTATATTTTGGATTGGCACGACCAAGATGT
>JAAEPL010000506.1 GCA_024232675.1 Planctomycetaceae bacterium | reverse complement strand
TCCCCAACTTGATTGTCTTCACCGATTGGAAAATAATGAATTGGTTCGGCCAATACTCCGCGGGAAAAAATCCATGCATAAAGCCCTCTGCCTGACCGTCTTGTTTCTCAGTTTGCTCGTCATGCCCCGTGCTCAAGCGGGAGACCCCGCAACGTGGGTAAACGCGAATATGGAATCGCTGGTGCGACTGTATATTCATTTTCACGAAAATCCGGAGCTCTCATTTCAGGAAGAGAAAACGAGTCAACGATTTGCACAAGAGCTGGAGAAAATTGGCTGTCAGGTTACTCAAAATTTTGGTGGCTATGGCGTGGTCGGCATCATGGAAAACGGTGCTGGCCCGGTCGTCATGCTGAGAGCTGACCTGGACGGCTTGCCCGTGACGGAAAGAACGGGGCGACCGTACGCCTCGCAGGTCCAGGTCGAAGGTGAGGCTGGCGGAAAGGTGGGTGTGATGCATGCTTGTGGGCATGATATCCATATGACAAATCTATTGGGTACAGCGCAGTACCTCGCGGCTCACAAAGATCAATGGCAAGGCACGCTCATGTTGATTGGGCAACCGGCGGAAGAGCGAGGTTCGGGGGCGGTTGCCATGATTGATGCAGGGCTTTTTGAAAAGTTCAAAAAACCTGATATCTGTTTGGCAATTCACTGCGCTGCCGGGATCCCCGCCGGCAAAATTGCTTTGCGAGGTGGTTATATGATGGCCAACGTGGATAGCGTGGACGTCACGTTTTACGGGCGTGGCGGGCATGGGGCCTACCCCCACACGACCGTGGATCCCATTGTGGAAGCCGCAAAATTCGTGCTCGATGTGCAAACCATGGTCAGTCGCGAGATAAAGCCTACGGAACCTGCCGTGATTACCGTCGGTTCGATTCACGCAGGTACCAAGCACAACATCATTCCCGATGATTGTCATTTGCAATTGACGGTTCGCAGCTACGCCGATGACGTACGAGCAAAACTTTTAGAGGGGATCAAGCGGAAAGCGCAAGCCGCCGCCTTGAGTGTCGGTGCGAAAGAACCGCTTGTTAAAGTTTCCGAGGGCACGCCCTCCTTGGCCAATGACGAAGATTTAGTGGCCCGCCTGAACCCCGTATTCAAGCAGGCGCTGGCAACAGGGAATGTTCTGGTCGCCGATCAGGTCATGGGGGGGGAAGACTTTAGCCAATTTGGCCGACAAGGCGGTATGCCCACGCTATTGTTTTGGGTCGGCGCAGTAAACCAAGACCGCTTGAACCGTTACCAAAAAATGGGGCTGCCAATTCCGAGTCTGCATAGCGCGGAATTTTATCCGGATACGGAACCCGTTTTGAAAACAGGAATTACTTCCATGGCCAGTGCGGTCTTAGACTTAATGCCCCGCCAATAAGCTGCTGGTAATTCAGCATTGGTCTCTTTGGAAATGAAATACCGCGGCCTCGGTTGCGTCGCCCGCCGTCGCTATTTGGAAAACAGGTACCGATGGCTCAGCGAGGCTAAACCGCGATAGAAATCGGTTTCCGCCTGAGCTTCGATCCGCTCGAATAAATCGGCGGTCCAGGCAAGATGATCGCGGGCAAAAGCGGTCGCTAAGCCTTGGATTAGCTTGCGTTTGGACTGGTCTGCCATGCCCATCAAAACACCCGCGTATTGCAATTGCACGGCTACGTGATCTGGAATTGCAACACACGGTTCAAAGCCGTCAATCAATTCCATGTATTTCGACATGGAAGCGGAGGCCTCACCTTCGTAACGTGATTGGTCCCAAATCGATTGTACCGGCGAGGCATGATTCTTGGGCCCAATCAATAGTTGGCAATAGTCAACGGCTAACGATTCCACCCATTCCGGAGTCGCCTTGCCGGGCAATTTGCCACCTGCTTGCTTCCAAGTTTTGGCAAACGGTTGCTGGGACATTAAGTTGAGGGTCTTTAAGTCAACTTCCTTGGCCCACAAAACGGCCAACAAGGCAAAAACCCCGGAGGCTTCGGTAAAGTCGGACTCGGGCAAATGAATCGTCGCGCTCATCAGGCTTGAAGCTTTCGGATAGAAACGACTGTTGAATGGAATGCCTGTTGCCCGGTGATGGGATCTGGCGCGACGGGTAAAATTTGGTTTTGATTCCAGCCATTACCTGTATTTCTTTTCCATTTTGTCGGATCGCCATTGGAATCATCTTGCCACCACATATTTTCTTCCCAATCCGGATCTCGGTAGGTCGAGGTGTCGCTGCCTTTTAAGTGGCTGCCCGCGCGATGTTTTTGGGCCGTTGCAACCGAGGTGTATTGCCAATGCCCGCAAGAATTGCTCATGGCAATTGCTTTAGGGTGGATGCCTTCCATCAGCACGACCGGTACACGCATTTTCCCAGCGATCCGTTTGCCCGAGGCATCGGGTTTGCTGCGTGTCAGGTGCGGAGAGACTTCTTCCAGCATCTCGCTGTGGTAGCTGGTAAGTTCGATCCAATCACCGTTCTTGATTCCAAACTCTGCCGCGGTTGCGGGGTTTAGCCAAGCGGGATTACTGTGGACGATCTCAGCAAGCCATTTCAAATTCATGGTCCGGCCATGATTGTGAACATTCCATTTGAAACTGGTCATGATCAATTGATCATTGCCAAGGTTTTTATGCTCGATGGGTTGCAGCCAAACCGGCATGGAGTCAATTTCCAACTCGTGGCCTTCATGTTGTGCAGGGCGATTTTTGGCTTTGACGCCGCTTTGGTTAATGAGGTCGCTGCAATCGAGATTCTGGCCTGTGCGTTCTACAAAGAGGCTTTTGACTTCAAATTTTCGACTGGGTGTCGCGAACCCGCGTACATAGCGATCCCCCAGTTTCAATCCGACCCCTTTGCCGTCTCTAAGTACGATGCCTTCGTCGGTGACAGAGGTGCCTTGCATCTGTGCGTCTGATAATTCGCGATTGTAGGCCTCGTAGAAAGGCGCTCTCTCGGGGTTCTCCCAAGCTCCCTCTTCCAGCAATCGATCCAAACCTGATTTACCAGTTTGGGGATTGGCAGGAACCTTTTTGGCCCAGGCCCGCATGAACTCTTCTTGGGTACCATACTCGTACCACTTTTCCATTCCTCCGCCGATGCGTTTGGCTAGTTCAGGAAAGAACTCTCGCACGTCTTTGGATTCCCCGAGTGGTTCGACCATGGGGGTGCGAATCCCCACATAGGGTTTCAGGTTATAGGAGGCTCGGGCGTCCAAGTCCCAACGCTCAAGGTAGGTCGTCCAAGGCAAAACGATGTCAGCATAGTGGGCCGTTTCGTTGTAGAACGGGTTGATGCAGACATGGAAATTGATCAACGATTCATCTTTAAGAACCTGTTTCGTGAGGCTCTCTTCCGGCCAAGTCATCGGGGAATCCAAATTGTAAGTCATATACGCTTGCAACTTGGCCCGTCCCTGCAACAGGTACAGGTAAATGATCTCGCCGACCTTCATTCGTCGCCAAACGTTGGCCAAAGGATATTCGGGTGGGTCCTCCAGCACACTCCATGTTTTGGCGGACGGGGGCATGGCCGGTGTCTTGAAATCTGGGTCCAAGCCTCCCCAAGGGGACCAACACCAACCACCTTTGCGGCCTACGCTGCCCACCACGGCGTTTAGTAATTGAATCGCCCGGTCGTTGTAGTAACCATTGAGATGGGCGGATGAACCGCGGTTACACATGGTGGTTGCTGCGGGCGCAGCTTTTGCAAATTCGAGCGCGATCCGGCGAATGTCTGCGGCCTCAAGACCACTGATTTTGGCTGCCCACTCGGGTGTTTTATCTTTGAGATGGGACTTCAGTTCATCCACCGAAACATTCGTCCAGGTGTTGATGAAATCGTCATCTTGCAGGCCTGCTTCGAGGATGGCATGGCTCATTGCTAGGGCCACGGCACCATCGGTGCCGGGGAAGGGAGCAAACCACTCGTCACTGCTGCCGGCTGTGTTGCTAAGTCGCACATCAAATGTGACCATCTTGGCACCGTTTTCGAAGCGCCCATTCTGGATGCGATTGGCAAAGGGCACATGCCCTTGGTGTGCCTCAAAGGCATTGGATCCGAAATTCAAAATATATTTCGTATTCTCGACATCATTCAGATCCCAATCGCTTTCCCAAAGATAGGTGAGGTTTGCGGCGCGGCGGTTGCCGCTGCACAGCGAGCGATGAGAAAGTTGTGTTTTGGTGCCGTAGGCGTCGAGAAACCTCTTTAAGGCATCCTTGCTACGCTGTCGGCCTTGATGAAATGCAAACTCTTCCGGCTTGCCCGATTCCCTTACCGTTTTTAATTTGCCCGCGATCTCATCCAGCGCCTCGTCCCACGAAACACGTTTCCATTTGCCCTCACCCCGTTCGCCCACACGTTTTAAGGGATATAACAGACGCTCAGGGTGATAGAGGTGATTGAGTCCAGCCTGTCCCCGAGCGCAAACCCGGCCGCGACTGTTGGGATCGTTGGGGTTCCCCTCAATTTTCAGCAAGCGACCATCTTTCACATAACCAACAATGCCGCAAATCGTACTGCATAGTTGACACATGCCAGGTTTCTTCGTGGCCCCTTCGTATTTTACGAGGTCGGGCCATTGTCGTTTTGAATCGGTGCCGGGGATGGCATCGTTACCGGGCATGCGGAAGCCTTCTTCCAATACCACGGGATTCAACTTGATGTTGGGATTACCCAATACCCGTTGTCCGCAAATGGAAGACGCAACAACAGCAGCGCCCAGTTTAATGAAGCTGCGGCGATCGGGATTAAGCATCGGTTTTCTTTTCATTCCAGTTGTAGATGTCGTAAGCTTCCGGTGCAAAAGACTCACCTTCTTTGGGTAAGTCGTCTTCTAATTCTGCGGGCGCCGGCCCGGCAAACCACATCCGAGGACGCGTCTCTTTTTCCGTCCGCAATTGAACTAGTGGCAGATGGGTGGCTTCGGCCTTATCCAAGGCTTTAGAAACCTTGGAGTTCGGATCGTTCAAGTCGCCAAAATAGATTGCGTCCGCTGGACAGGTCGACGCACAGGCGGGTTCCATATCCTGACCGAGTCGGTGATAGCAATTGTGACACTTGACTGCCTGATCCTTTTGCGGGTCCAGGTAGATGGCTCCGTAGGGACAAGCATCGACGCAGCTGCCCGACCCATCGCATGTCGAATAATCAATGATCACGCTGCCACCGATCCCTTTTTTGATTGCGCCGGTCGGGCAAGCCTTCAAGCAGGGGGCGTCTTCGCAATGCTGGCAACTCATCGGCAGAAACATCCGCGCAACCTTGGGATAGGTCCCGGTGTCCTTGTAGAAAGTCTGCCGAATGTAGTTGCCTAACGGGACATCGTTTTCCGCTTTGCAAGAGACTTCGCAACCGTGACACCCAAAACAGCGGCGGGTGTCGATAAACCACCCAAATTTTTTCCCGTCATCGGGCGCTGTCATACGGTCTGCGAGCGTGTCTTGTACCGCCTTGGGGAGCGGTGGTTGAGGTGCTTTTGGGCCGGGATCCGGATTCGGCGGAGTATCTCGCGAGTTATCTACCGGTGCGGAACGATTTGGTTGATTTTTTTTGCTCATCTCGGTAGTAATTTTCCTGCTGCGATTCTGGCTGAATTCCGTTTTTACGGCCTGTCGTCCCGCATGACAACCAGTGATAAGGCATGGCCACCCTCACCGACCGCATGTGACGCAACCCAAAAACGTTCAACGCAAATTTGAATTCATCGGATCGTGATACAAACTGCTGCAGGGGCGAAATTGAAATCGCTGTCCCTGTTTACAGGCAAGTACCGCAAGGAACAACTAGCTGCTTAATCACATGCATCACAAATTGTCAGTAAACGCATCTCGGCTAGGCCGAACGTTTTCTTAGAATACTGATAATTTCGTCGGGTCCGGGAAATCGCTTTAGTTGATGTTTTGAAAAAATAGTCTCTCCATCGACTACCACATCAAATACGCCGCCTTGGCCGCCAATAATTTCCGCTTTTAAACTAAGTGCTTTTTCGATTTCGTCAGCCAAACTGGCCGCGCGGTCGCCATAACTTCATTGCATGCAATAAGTGATTGAGATATCCATGCGATCCTTGGAACCATTATCAGATAAAAGACAGAGAGCAGCACCAAAGAACCTTTGTTGTTTAAGGTCTTTGTTACTGGTTGCCTAATTGTAGCTGAAGCTGGGCGGGAATCGCAATTCCGGTTGTTCAAGAGAGACTAGGCGACTTTGCAAAATCTCGATCACCTTGCGTGCCCGAATATCGATATCGAAGGTTTCCAAGATGTCTTGCTGATCACGCAGCTCGGCGTTGGAAGAGAAAGTCAGCAGATCCATTAACATGCCCAGGGGCAGGTGATCGTTGAGTAGTTGACCGACTGCCTCGCTATCAAGGGATTCGTCAGTGGCAACCAATCGCCGGAATAGTCGGCTGGCCTGAGCCCTTATTGAATCGTCGTCCACGTCCATTGGATCTTGCGGTGTCTTCGCAATTTTCACATCCGCCATACGGTAAGGCAGGTCCGTTGCGATCTCGCGTATGACGGTGGCCCGTTGTGCCCCCAACAGCAATAGATTGAACCGACCGTCGGGAAGTTCGGCATGGGTGACGATCTTACCAACGCAAACCGTGGTGGAGATTGCCGGCTCGTTGTGGTTTAACGCGGCATCGGGCTTGAGCCTTGCGATGGCGATTAATTGGTCGCTGCTGACGGCATCTTCCATCAATTTTCGATAACGGGGCTCGAAGATATGTAGCGGTTGGATGACACCCGGGAATAGCACCAAATTAGGCAGGGGGAATAGCTTAACCAATCCTGTGAAATTTGAGGGTAGGTCCAAATTCGCTTCGGCAATTGACATCGCATGAATCCTGGCGGGGTAGTCCATTGTATGGGGAAGGCCGGATCGGACTGGGAAGTGGTGAGCGGCCTGCCTGACAACTCAATAATAGACATACAACGTTTTCAGGGAATCGAAAAATCCAAGAAAAATCGTTTATTATACCGCCGAAATGTCATTTAGTCGGCACTTGGCCTGCTGATGAGAAGGCTCAACGAGCGTTTAGAAAAAAAAGGCGTAGCGCCGACGGCGCCACGCCTTTTTATGGAATCATTTTGGTTAATTAAGCTCGTGTGGCTTAATCGCGTGAAAAGGCCATCACTAACTGCAGGATGTAGTAGAACATCATGGCGAGGCCTGAGAATAGCGATAGTGCTGCACCCACATATTGGTCAGTTCGATAGTTGTGAAGCACTCTGGAGGTGTCGTATAGGACGACACCCACCGAAAACAAAACCATCGCACTCATGAAGAGCACCCCAAAAATTGGCAAACTGAAAACGATACCAATAATCATTGCCGCAATACTCACGAGCGAACCGACAACCAACGCGGGGCGGAGGAAGGAAAAGTCGGCCTTTGTAACGAAAACCGTAAGCGTTAAACCCGCAAATGCGATGATCGTCAAGGTCGAGGCGGTCAGAATTGCGCCGGGGTAATAGGTCTTAGCAATCGCCAAAATCGGGATAAAAATTGCCGTCCAGGCTAACACGTAGAGGCCAAGTCCCAAGTATTGTTTGGACACGCTGGTGTTGCTGTGAGCCCAATTACTGGCCAACCAGCTGGCGCCCATAAACGCGCCCATCACGACCAACCATCCCATGCCAGTAAAGGTGTTTTGCACCATCGGCAATATCTGGTCACCGAAAAGCGAAAAGATCGCCACTTCTAGCATGATAAACGTACTCACTGCAGCTGCGAGATGCATGTAAGTTCGGCGTATAAAGGTTACTCGGTCAGATACATCAGCTTGGGCTGCAGGTCCGGAGTAATTGTGAGCCAGTGCGGCGTAGGGGTTGGTTTTCAGGTTGTCTTGTGGTTTTCCAAAACTCATCAAATTGCCTCGCCCCACAAAGGGTCAGTAAGGTTGAACGTGGTTTCGCGATAAAAAGCCTTAATCGGGTCTATTCGCGTACTAGGAAAGATACCGCCGAGCATTTGAAGCGTCAACTTTTAATGGGCCAGATGGCGATTTTTGTAAGAACCACCGAATGCTCTGGTTTTGCCGATTGAAAGCCGCAATTTCGTTACTTGACATTCGACTGGAGCGGATTGACAATTCGGGCACGCAAGTTGGTCGGCCGGCTCTTCGGTCTTTTGAAACGAATTCAGCGAATAAGGCAGGGTTGCTATGATTTTGACCGGCGACGAAATCTCTCGGCGGATGGGTAATGACGTTCGCATCGATCCTTACGACGAGCGAAATCTCAACCCCAACAGCTACAATCTCTCACTGCACGACGAAATCCTTACCTACGAAGAGGTGGTATTGGATATGAGAAAGTGCAATCGGGTCAAACGACTGACCATTCCTCGGGACGGTCTAACGCTACAACCTAATAAACTCTATTTGGGCCGCACGATCGAGCGTACGGAAACCCACAATTTAGTGCCCATGATTGAAGGACGCTCCTCGATTGGGCGTCTCGGATTGTTTGTGCATGTCACGGCAGGGTTTGGTGATGTGGGTTTCTGCGGGTTTTGGACTCTGGAGATGTTCGCTGTCCAACCGGTTCGTATCTACCCGGGCGTCTCTATCTGCCAAATCTTTTATCACTCGGTAGTGGGTGACATCTCTGAATATAAAAAATCAGGGAAGTATCAAGACAACCACGATATTCAGCCAAGTCTGCTTTTCCGAGAACTGAATCCCGATGCGGAAAACGAAGACTCTCAAATGAAGCTGGGTTTCCCGGTTTAGGGCACTCATCGCGTTCCCCGACAACCTCTCTTTCATTTGACCCCGGGTCACGGATGGGTTCTTGATTGGGAGATGAGCAAACGTTTCCTCGGTCGCTGCTGGATGCGGCCCTACCGGTGCTCGGAAGTCACCTTGCCGCGATCGACTATTACAGATGTAACGATTGACCGGTTGCGTAATTCCTGCGGTTGAAGGTTTTTCACATGTTTGGGTTGCAACCCTGCGGCTTTAGGTTTTGCTGGGAAAAGAGCTCCTTTTCTAAAGTCTCGTATTGTCCTTGACGCCGCACGGAATAAATTCTCTGCAGCTTTTGCATTGGAACCCAGATTCGGAACGTTCGAATCGGCCAGTGATGGACCAAGACGAGATAGTGATAAAACTGATGAACGAAGTCGACCAATTACTTTTGAATGCCCGTCTACGCGACGAAATTGAGCCGTTCGTGGACGAATCGCTGAATCTACTCAATTCTCGCAGGTTGTCGCTGGAGTTGGAGAATGAATTCTTGGCCTCGATGCTGGCTTGGGAGAAAGCTCCGGTGCTTCCCATCGGGCAATGGTTTGAGCCTGAATTGAAGCTCCCCGCTCCGGATTCGCAAACGGATGAGCAGTTGCACCAGCAATTGCATCAGGTGATCGGTCGGCTTTACGAAAAACACATCGTCCTTGAGTACACGGACCATCTTTCCGATCGGCAGTTGATGTGTTTGATCATTCGGGACATCTTACCCGCTCAAGAAAAGCGGATCTGTGACCCTAGCAGCGTGTTGCACTGGCAGTGCATTGACGAGCAAATCGACGAAGAAGACTGGTTGCGATTTTACGCTACCGATCGTCAACGAGCTGCTTGGTTCGAGGAGCATGAATTGGCTCTTCCCCCAAAAGAGAATCCTCCTTTCTCACGACGGCTTCCCGGTCAAACTGGCCAAACCGGTTAGGCTGATCGTTGCGCGTCAGCTGGCTTGATTAGCTAAATTCAGCATGACAATTGCGCAACGGCTGGGATTGCGTGCCGTGGCCTTTTGCTACCCCAGACATCATTGAGGTATGGCGGAAACGTCTGCCTCAAACCGGCCCCAATAAAATCGCCATACACCCCTGTCGTTTTGTGGCTTTCTCGCCTCGCGATCCCAGTGTTTCCCCGTGTTAACGGATTGCACTGGGTTGCTGTTCAGTGAACCTAGCTTCTGTCCGTTAGCTACGTTATGGATTCGGGGAACCTGGCAAGTATGTTTTCGTCTGGGTGGCGGATAAGAATTCGGACTCTCTTTTTTTGCGTG
>JAAEPL010000505.1 GCA_024232675.1 Planctomycetaceae bacterium | reverse complement strand
TGATGTGCTGACCATGGTGGAAGGCCAGTTGAAATCGGTTCTCCAATCCATGAGCCCCAGTTTACCTTTGTGGTGGACGGTGCAAGCTGATCGAATTGCTCTCGCCCGAAAGATGCGTGATTACCAATCCGCTTATCGCCTTTACTCTAGCCTACCCACCAGTGCCGCCACCGTAGCATCACGCAATGAAGTCAACGCCGAATGGATTCGCACGCTCATCGAAACAAAGAAATACGACGATGCCATTGCGATCGCAGGCAAAGAGTCTTTTGCCTCTAAATCCGCGAAATTAGATTTAGCGAGGGTCGAATTATTTGTCGCAATGCTAGGCGCAGAATCTGGCGAGATTTGGCAACAGCGAGCCTTGGAACTGACAAAAAGTATTGAACAGAATCATGGCGGGTACTGGGGACGCTTGGCAAATTTAGCCGTGGTAGGAACCGCTGCAGGCAGTCCCGAGAGTGGCTCCAGCCTCGATTTGCTAATTCGCGTGGCTGACGAAGCCCAGCGTAATAAACAGTGGGAAGAAGCGATAATCGCTTTGGATGCCGCCTACGCCCAAGCAGACAAATCCAAGAGCAACGATATCGCATGGAAGCTGGGTTTTCGAGCTGCCTCGATTGAACAAAGCCTAAATCGCTATGCGAATGCTCAAGCCCGTTTCGAAAAACTGGCAACACAGCACGCCGATTTGGCGGATGCTCACACCGGTTACTTAATGGCTTGTTGGAATTTAACCCGCACCATGACAAATCAACCGGAAGAGCTTACTCGCTACGAAGCCATGCTTTCCAAACTAATCGAAACATGGCCGGCCTCCTCTAGTGCCGACCAGGCACGCATCTGGTTAGCCGGCCTTCGAAAATCTCAAAAAAACCGTCCCGCCGCCATCGGTTTATTATTGGACGTCAACGCAGCCAGCCCTCTTTTCGGGAAGGCCGTTTCCGAGCTCTCGAGCGTTTCCACTCGCTTGATGAAGCAAGGAGACCTTTCCGAGGAATCGAAATCTAATATTCGCTCGGCATTGATTGTGCGGTTATTGCCGTTGCTCGACGTAACGGCTGACGCGATGCCTGATAACTGGCAGGAAACCCAGACAAAGATTCTCGTCTTACTGATGGAATTGAAAATCCTTTACGATGCGGAATTGCCGCAAGATCTAGATAAGGATTTCCAGAGGCTCTTAAAAGATCCTGCGATCCCCGCTGAAACCCGTTTGCTCGCCAATGCGTTGGAGTATGTGCGGCGAGATTTTGCGTTCGAAATGGCACAAACTCAAGCGGGCCGCGCGCGACAACTTGCCATTATTCGAGAGGGATTAACGACCACGGCCGAGGATCCTGAGTTTTCCAAAAAAGCACCACGACTACTTAAAGCTTTTCAACAATTGGCTAACGACATAAGCGAACTGCCGCAAGGAGAACAGAATCGTTGGAATAATGCTGCGTTGGACGCATTGGTTTCACAGGGCGATCTACCCAACGCGGTCAATCTTGCTGCGACCTTGGCAGAAGCAAACCCGCGGGATGCCGCGAGTCAAATACGATTGGCAAAATTGCTAACACGCCAATCAAAAATCTCGCCGGAAATTGGCGAGCAAGCGTTGAAGCAATGGAGGAAAGTTGCACGTTCTTCTCGAAAGCAATCTCAAACTTGGTTCACTGCAAAATACTTTGTCGCCAAACTATTAGGCTCGCAAGGCAAGCAAGGGGACGCGCTGAAGCTATTGAATTTCATCAAGGCGGTTCCTCCGGGTTGGAAGCAAGCGGAAAACGCCAGTGATTTCGACGCGCTCTACCGCTCGTTAAAAGACAGCGAGTAACTTGCCCCTCAGCAATTACTGAGTGGGGCTTGACCAACTAACGACAGACAACGGCCTACGGTCCATCCATTGGTTGGCGTTAAAACAAATCTTCGCTTGGTGGTACTCTTTTAATATCCAATGCGGTGGCGGTAGTCAGCACGAAACCAGCGACGAGTAAAAACTGATAAAGCAACATTGATACGTCCTTTCGTACGGGGGGGATTGCACGAACCAATGCAAATGCAATGGCTATGCCAAACTTGGGATACGTATCAAATCCGGTGAGGGGGTCGGTAATTACTTCCAATTTCTGATGAAAAAAATGCAATTCTCCGTAACTTTGCCGTTTATTTCACCTAATCCCAAAACCCGAAGCTGGAAAAATGATGCCAGCAGCGATATCCAATTGATCACAACGTGGTCAAGATGATATCGATTTTAAGCTCCTGGAAAGATAATCCGGTGGCCAAGCCTTCATCTCAGCGCATAAAAAAACCCAGCAGAAAACCGCTGGGTTGATCTCAAATAAGCGAAAGCTGCGGCCTGGGTTACCAGGGAGCTCGCACAGGATAGATCCCAAATTGGCTGGTGCTGCTGGGCCAATAGGGAGTTCTTCGGAACAGGCCTGCGTTGCCGCCACCCATGGCAAAACCGGCACCGGCTCCGCCATTGAACTGATGGTAAATGGGCATGCTGCGAGTTTGGCCGACGCCCCAGTTGTACTCGGTTTGGAACGAGGCCGTGGGTGGAACCACCAAGGCGGTAGGAGCACCCCAACGCCAATATTGGTAATCGCCGTGCCACGCATACTGAGGAGCCGCTGTGTTGCGATTCCAGTAGTCCGTGCGAGTGGCATCTAGTCCGGCGGAACCATAGGTGTACAGTCCACAGGGAGCGAAGTGATCTGTCGCCGCGTATCCGATTGCTCGGGCCGGCATGTAACGCTGGCCATTAGGGCCAACGGCACCGATGCAGTCATTCGAAGGCCCGACTTCGGGGCAGGGCGTATGGGCGGCAGGACCGCAGTCGCCGTTATTTCCGCCTCCATAACCGCCGGTGGAGCAATTTCCACTGACCACGTTAGGCATCGCTACCGAAGCATTTTGAGCGAGTAAAGCATCCGTGTGCGTGGCCATTGTGACCAACGCGATGCCGCACATCATTTTCGTAAATATTTTCATTTCCGATTTCCTGTTCTGAGAATATCAGCGATTGAATCTTGGAGCAAAAAACTACCTATTGGCAGTTACCGGTTTGGCAGTTACCAGTTTGGCAGTTACCGGTTTGGCACCCTTGCTGACAATTGCCGCCGCGACATCCCCGACCCATCAGGCCATGATTGGAACCGCGAAGACCGTATTTATGAGCTGCAATGCCGTATCCCAATCGCTGAGCACAAACTGAGCTGAAAGGGAAATTACCAAAGTGGTATCCCGTGCTCTTGTAAATGACCGACGTCTTGTTCAGAGCGTCTCCACCGCGGCCGTGTCTCAGGTTGTCGCTGTAGAATTGATCGGCACTCCCGTAGTAGTTGTAATAATTCTTGGAGTGCTGATACAGTTGCTCGTGGGGATAGTACGGTTGGTAGGTGTACATGCTGGAACCGACCCAGTAAGGAACCGGATGGGGTGCGTTGTACATAGCCGCCGTGGTCATGCTGGGACCCTGAGGCGTGTAAAAGTTCTGGAACAGGTTAAAGTCCAGTTGCTGCGATTGGTTATTCAAATAACCATTTTGTCCATAAGCGGGAATGCTCACAGTCAGCATTACAGCTGCGATGACGAACGTCATTGCAAGTTTGTAGAGATTCATCCAATCGCTCCTTCGATTACTGATGGCGGCGTTTTGACGCAGCCATTCCGCGCAAAACACGTCGCGGAGGCCGAACCAGGCAGGTCCATTTCAACGTCCGCGTATTTTGATTCATTGGTGGTTTCGGCATTTGTGGGTGCAACATGCACGCGAATTAGGGGCACAAAAAATCAAACTTCAACCGGGCTTGCTACAACCCGTAAAACACCTGTAACGTTGCCCGCTCTCGGGTTATAATCTCGCCCAATTCTCCCAGTCCGCATTTATTGACATGCACCGCACAATCGTTACCTCCTGAAACCGCCGCCGAAAACCAGTGTCCGTTTGTAATTTCAAGCGATTCCGCATTTTGGCAGCAGCTCGAAGGTAACCACCGGAATAGGAGTCCTTGGTTTTGGCCAAAGCGACAAAAAAAGTAAAACGCAAGAAAAAACGCAAAGCTGCCTCCGTCTCGCAGTCGGATGCCGCTAACGGCAAACCCGCCAAACGTCGCCGCCGAGCGACCGCGCAGACCATGGCTGCTGAGCAACGCAGCATTTCTGTTAGCGAATTTTTCACAAAAAACCGCCACTTACTGGGCTTCGATAACCCGCGTAAGTCATTGCTCACGACCGTCAAAGAAGCAGTCGACAATTCCCTCGATGCCTGTGAGGAAGCCGGCATTACACCCGAAGTCTGGGTTTGTATCGAACCGGCTGGCAACAAGCGATTTCGCGTCACGATTCAGGACAACGGGCCGGGGATCGTCAAGAAACAAATCCCCTTGATCTTTGGAAAGCTACTCTACGGGTCCAAATTCCACCGTTTGCGAATGAGTCGCGGACAGCAGGGAATTGGTATCAGTGCCGCTGGTATGTACGGTCAACTGACCACGGGTAAACCGATCAAGATTGTTTCCAAGATTTCCAAGCGGAAGCCTGCCCACTATTTCGAAATCCAGATTAACACCAAAACTAATAATCCGGAAATTCACAATGGGCGCGGCGAAGGAGAGGACCTTCCGAAAGACAGCGAGAAATTTTGCGAACGCAAAGGCATTCTCTGGCATAGCGAAATCCCTCCTGCAGAAGAGGGTGGCACACCGACAGGTGTGATCAGCGGTACGATGGTATCGATTGAAATGGAAGCCGCTCATAAACGTGGCAAAGGCAGTGTGGACGAGTATCTCGAACAAACTGCGATTGCCAACCCACATGTGACCATCCATTACAACGACCCGGATGGAAAACAAACGAGCTATCGACGCAGCACCGGCCAACTCCCACCCGAAGCGCGAGAAATCAAGCCGCATCCCTACGGGGTAGAACTGGGACGGTTGCTGGCAATGCTCAAGGACCAAAAACCACCGGTCACCCTTTCGCAATTTCTTACCAGCAGTTTTTCCCGCGTGAGCCCCGCGGTAGCGCGGCGTATCTGTGAAGCTGCGGATGTCAGCACCCGCGCCTCCACACAAAAAATCGGGCGAGGCGAAGCGGACAAGCTCTATCACGCGATCCAAGAGACAAAAATCAGCGCCCCATCCACGGATTGCATCTCCCCCATCGGCGAAGAGTTACTGCTCAAGGGACTCTCACACGTGGTGCCAGGGGAATTTTTTGCAGCCGCCACTCGACCTCCCTCGGTCTATCGTGGGAACCCTTTTCAGATCGAAGTGGCTCTGGCTTACGGCGGCAGTGTTGCCACCAAGAAGATCACGCTGGAAGAACTCGAGCAGCTGCTTAGCGAAACCGACACCCGAACGTGCAAACAATTCCTCGTGAATTCCTTCGATGGGCTTGGTAACGAGGGCGCCGATAAAATCATCAAGGCGGCCAACCTGGGAACGCGACAGTCCCCTTCAAAGCTCTCCCCCAAAGAACGTCGTGCTCTGCATGAGTCGATGCGACATGTGACTGTCGGCGACAGTTCCTCGATGCAAGTTTTACGCTATGCCAATCGCGTACCCCTGCAATTCAAAATGGGAGACTGCGCAGTCACACGTACCGTCATGGCCACCAACTGGCGGAGCTATGGATTAAGTCAGTCACGGAGTTCACTACCCACCGGACCGGTCACCATAATGGTACACATGGCAAGCGTATGGGTCCCTTTCACCAGTGAGTCGAAAGAAGCCATCGCATCTTACAACGAAATTGAAAAAGAGCTGCGTTTGGCTTTGCAGTCGGTCGGTCGAAAACTGGGGATCTTTCTACGCCGCCGAAAAAACATCAAACAGGAAGGCGAGCGGCGCAGCATCTTCCTTAGATACCTCGGAGAAGTCGCAAATGCGGTGAGCGATATCAATGGCACTAACAAAAAAGCGTTATATGACCAACTCCTCAAAGTCGCGGAAAGAAAAACGAAGGAAGCCGACACGAAACTAGACAAACGCGGAAAACGGGTCAGCGACGAAGATGAGCTGTACGGCGATAATGTGCTGATTGTGGACGCACCGCCCATCACGATTCCCCCCTCTGCTCCCAACGGTGACGTGCAACAAGAGCTTTTTGAAGATTCAGAAGCAACTCCCCAGAAGCTTAAAGCTGCCACCCAGCAAAAGAAAAAAGTGGTTCGCAAGAAAAGAAAAGTCGTGAAGAAGACCGGAAAAAAGAAAGTGGCAAGGAAAAAATAGAAGATGGCCAAACGTAAAAAAGCTGGAAAGAAAAGCACCTCCAAAAATGGTGACGATAAGGTTGCACTCACGCGTGAAGACAAAAAGACGCTGACCTCATTAAAAGGCCTCGCCGATGGGGTGGTATCTGTCGCTAACCGCAGCCGTGCTCCGCACCTGGAGATCCCCTCGCGTTCCCTTTCCAATGTGCGGTACAACCAGTCTCGCAAAATCATTGAGATGGGCTCCAATCGAAATCGACGAGAGCTTTTCAACCTGTCTCAGGCGAAAAGCTATATGCAAACGTTGTTGGTGGGTAGCGGCTGCAAACAGTTGATCGAATCCGGGAAAACTACGAGCATTCGTGGTCTCTACTACATGCTCAAACACACCATTGATGGCACCAAAGAAGAGACCTTCGATGACCAAGGCGATTGCGATCCCGTCATCGAAGATCTGGAAGTGACGCTGGACGCATTACGGGAAGAGCTACACCTGTATGCGTCCAATCGAGGAAACCTGATTGGTGACCTCACGCTCCTTGACTTGGTCATGGATCCCGACGGTAACGAACCGATCAACTGCCTAACAGTCGGGCGGAATGGATTCAGTATCCCTTCCATCGTGGAACCCAACTCCATTAAATTTCTGAAGTGCAATGCGAAGTTCATACTGCATGTCGAAAAAGACACGGTCTACAATCGCTTCGTCGAAGATCGCTTTTTTGAGAAGTACCAATGCCTACTGACGCATGGCAGCGGGCAACCCCCTAGAGGTGTGAGACGGATGCTGTTCCGTTTACACAACGAATTAAAACTACCCGTGTACTGCCTGCTGGATAATGATCCCTGGGGGTATTACATCTACAGCGTTATCAAGCAAGGCTCGATTAACCTCGCGTTTGAATCTCGCCGAATGGCAATTCCAGCAGCGAAATACATGGGCTTGCGAAGCAAGGATTACGAAAGATGCGAACTCAACTCCAGCGTCACGATCAAATTGAGCGACTCCGACAAAAAGCGGATTGGCCAAATTGCCCGCTACCCCTGGTTTGAGAAAAAGAAAATGTGGCAACGCGAGTTCAAACAGATGCTCTCCAATGACTTCAAACTCGAGGTCGAGTCATTGATCAATCGTGACCTTAGCTACGTAACCGAAGAGTATGTGCCGCAACGCCTCACTGATCGCGACTTCCTCGATTAGGCTTTCCCTGCAACGCATCGCCACAGCGAATTGTGGCCCAAAAAAAAGCCCCAAGAAATTGGAGCCGAGGTTGCTTAGTTTTTTGCCAGACGATAACGCCACTCGCCTATGGAGTGAAGCGACCAATCAGGATACTGGCGTTGTGACCGCCAAATCCGAAGCTATTACTCATGGTCACGTTTAACTCCCGAGCCTGTGGAACATTGGGGGTGTAGTCCAAATCACACTCAGGATCCGGCGTCTCCAGGTTCACAGTCGGTGGCACCAAATTCTCGTTGATGGCTTTGACGCAGAGTACTGCTTCGATCCCGCCGCTTGCCCCAAGGGAATGGCCCAGCATACTTTTCGTACTGCTAACGGCCAATTTGTAGGCATGATCGCCGAAGACCTTCTTCATTGCGATCGTTTCCGCTTTGTCGCCCAGCGGCGTACTTGTGCCGTGTGCGTTGATGTAATCGACCTGTTCAGGCTGCATACCGGCATCCTCAATCGCCAACCGCATCGCTTCCGCAGCACCCTCACCGCTTTCGGACGGTTGCGTGATGTGACCGGCGTCTCCGGTGGCTCCAAACCCGAGCACTTCCCCGTGGATGGTTGCTCCGCGTTTCAAGGCGTGCTCCATCTCTTCGAAGACCATGATTCCCGCGCCTTCCGCGAGCACGAAACCGTCTCGGTTTTTATCAAAGGGTCGGCTGGCCTTACCGGGCTCATCATTGCGTTCCGATAAAGCTCTCATGTTGCCGAAGGCAGCCATGGCAATCGGGGTAATAGCCGCTTCGGATCCGCCTGTAATGCAGACGTCGATCACGTTTTCGCGGATTGCCTCGAGGGCATTCCCCATCGCATTGGTCGCACTGGCACAGGCTGTCGCCACGCTGTAATTCGGACCCCTCAGACCATATTTGATCGAAAGATTTCCACCGGCGGCGTTCAGCATTAATTTAGGAATGGTCAGCGGCGAAACCCGTTCGGGCCCCTTTAGAATCAGCTTACTCATTTGCTCGTGGATGGTGATCAAGCCACCAATCCCCGAGCCCATGATTACGCCACCGCGCCACGGATTGAGATTTTCAAAGTCGAGACCGGTATCATTAACGGCATCGGTACCGGCAACGATTGCAAATTGCGTGAATCGATCAATTCGTTTCGCTTCACGATGCTCGATGTATCCCGTGGTATCCCAGTTCAGAACATGGCCGGCAATGCGTGCGCGCATCCGATCGACCTGCTCAACACTGGAATCCACGATCCCACTATCACCGGCCAAAATCTTTCGCCAGCATTCATCGACCTTGCAGGCGAGGGGCGAAACAATTCCCATGCCTGTTACGACGACCCGTCGTTTCATGATCCAATCCCTACTCGCTATGTCGATGCCTCAAACGCCTTACCCAGCGCTGGCCTCGTTGGAAGCATTTTCGATATGGTTAATTGCCTCGCCGACGGTTTGAATTTTGTCTGCGGCATCGTCGGGAATGTTGATTTCGAACTCTTCTTCAAGCTCCATAACCAATTCGACGGTATCCAACGAATCCGCTCCGAGATCGTTAACAAAATTGGAATCGCGAGTAATCTTTTCTTTTTCGACACCGAGTTGATCGGCGACGATGTTGATGACACGTTCTTCGATGGATGCCATACTCACCGTCCTCCTTTAGGAATTGCTATTGGTTCTAAAATAATTTCGATTCACGCGGCTTGGCGAGCCAAGCGCGGTGTTTTAGTCGTTCTTTACAAAGCTGGGACGCGATTTACGAATCCCGCCTTGCGGCCCCCAGTAAATAAGTGGGGGAACCGCAACAAGATAGAGGATTTTCGCAAATCGGGTCAAGACTTAATGTGTTTTTCTGCCCAATCTATCCAATGTTTGGCTGCCCAAAACGGCAAAATGGGGGGATAATTGCTGGGAAAAGGTAACCTTGGGTCAGTTAGCCAAGATTATCCGGTCATCCCACCATCGACCACCAAGCACTGCCCCGTCATATAACTGGAGGCCGGGCTGGCCAAAAACAGCACTGTCGCCGAGACATCATCCGGTACACCCAGTCGTTTTGCCGGGATACGCTTCTTGACTTCATCCAGCAGGGAGTCGCCCAGCGCCTTGGTCATATCACTTTCGATAAAACCGGGGGCCACTGCATTAACCGTCACTTTACGGCCGGCAAGTTCCTTACTCAAACTGCGAGTGAAACCGATCATACCCGCCTTGGAAGCCGAATAATTCGTTTGCCCAGGATTTCCGATCAGTCCCGAAACACTGGCCATATTGATAATTCTCCCGGTCCGTTTTTTCGACATCATGTGCCGTGACGCCGCTCGGGAAAACAAAAACATCCCTTTCAGATTGGTCCCGATTACCAGATCCCAATCGTCATCACTCATTCGCGGCAACAAGGTATCGCGGGTAATGCCGGCATTGTTGACGAGGATATCGACTCCCCCCCATTCGTCGGCGACATGCTCGACCACGTTTTCCACGGAATCTCGGTCGGTGACATCACAACTGAATGCTTCGGCTTGGCCTCCCCCCTCGAGGATAGCATCTACCGTTTCTTTGAGCTTTTCAGCATTACGAGCAACACACGCCACTCGTGCGCCGGCAGTTCCAAGCGCGACTGCGACCGCGCGACCCAAGCCTTGGGATGCGCCGGTTACGATGGCTGTTTGACCTGACAGGTCAACTTGAAAGCCTTCCATTTATATTCCCTTGTTCAAAAAACAATGCGTTCGTTTCAGTATTTTGGTGAGGCCTGCAACCTGGGCAAGCTTCTAGATTTCTCGTTGTCGATTTCTAATCGTTAACGCCGCGGCATTTTGCTTTGCGATGAATTCGTTTCATGAGCCCACGCAACACGCGACCTGTTCCGACTTCTACAAATTGCTCGGTGCCCTGATCCAGCATCTGACGCATACTGTCATTCCACATCACGGGCGAGCACACTTGCTGGACCAAGATATTACGAATTTCGTCCGGATCAGTATGTGCCTGGGCGTCCACATTAGACGTTACGGGAATCCGTGGAGATTTTATATCGACGGCCTCCAGCGCGCTGGCGAGCCGAGTCTTTGCGGGTTCCATGATGGCTGTATGAAATGCACCCGCGACCGCCAGTGGAATGGATTTCATGGCGCCATGTTCGGCCGCCAGCTGGGCGGCCTGTTCACAAGATGCTTGATGGCCCGAGACCACAATATTACCTGGGCATAAATAGTTTGCGATTTGCAGTATTTCACCCTCTTGCCGTGCTGCGTCACACAGTCCATTAACCTGCTCCGCATCCAAACCGAGGATGCTGACCATTCCGCTAGGTTGCGCGTCCGCGGCGGCCTGCATTGCCAAACCTCGTTCCCGCACCAATTTCAACCCATCCTCAAACGACAGGGCGCCCGCGAAGACCATGGCGGTGTACTCTCCCAAACTCAGCCCCGCAGCGCGATCACACTGCTCAACCAACTCGGGTTCATGCAGGTTCAACCAATCGAGAGCCACCATGCTGGTTAAAAGCAGAGCGGGTTGGCTGTGCTCCGTAGCATTCAGCGTCTCTGCCGGGCCAGCAAAACAAATCTCCTGTAAATCGTAACCCAAAATTTCATTGGCTTCGGCGAATCGAGTTTTGGCTGCCGGCATTTCATCGAATAGCTGCTGGCCCATGCCGACGGCTTGCGCGCCTTGTCCGGGGAATAGAAATGCGGTGTTGGCCAATGTACTTTCCAATAAATGAGAGGAAGCGAGTTGTACGGGAAATGATCTGCAACTAATGTTTCAGCGAGCATCGTAAAATTCGCCGTGCAGAGTGTCAACGACGCCCGCAGAGCAGGGCACAGGCCCGCTCACCACAACCAACTAGTCGTAAAAGGTCATTTGTGGCGGCAGTGGGATATCCAAGTGAGTGTAAGCTTTCGGCGTGGCAGTCCGCCCCCGGGAAGTGCGTAAAATCAACTCACTCCGCAGGAGAAACGGCTCCACCTCATCCGCCAGCGTATCGACCGAAAGGTTCATCGTCGCAGCGATCGTGTTGATGCCGGTCGGCCCCCCAGAACAGACCCGAATCAGCGTATCCAAATAGGCACGATCCTGACCATCCAAACCAAGTTCATCGATGGCGGCCATCTGCAGCGCCTTGTAGGTGACCTCCATGGTTATCCTGCCGTCAGCACGGGCTTGGGCATAATCGCGAATCCAACGCAGGCGATTGTTTGCGATCCGAGGTGTGCCACGACTGCGACGGGCAATCTCGGTGGCCGCCTCGGCATCCACGGCCACGTCTAATTTGCTGGCGTTGCGTAAAATAATATTTGTCAGTGCGTCCTCAGGATAAAAACCCAAACGCTCGCGATGCACGAATCGATCTCGCAACGGACCAGACAACATCCCGGCCCGAGTCGTCGCGCCGATCATGGTAAAGGGCTTAAGCTTACTGCTGTAAGTTCGAGCGTTGAGACCTTCGCCCAAAATAAGATCGATGCGAAAATCCTCCATCGCTGTGTACAAGTACTCTTCCACAGCCTTGGAAATCCGGTGAATTTCGTCGATGAATAAAACTTGCCCTTCCTGCAAGGTCGTCAGACTGGGCCAGACGTCTTTGGGTTTGGTGAGGCTAGGACCGCTGAGAAACTCAATGGGCACACCCAACTCCCGTGGGATGCAAGTGGCAAAGGTGGTTTTGCCCAACCCCGGTGGCCCATCAAACAAGATGTGCCCTAACGGCTCCGCTCGCCCTTTGGCCGCCTCAATTGCGATCAACATACGTTCCATGACATCCGGTTGCCCCACGATCTCGGAAAGCAATTTGGGGCGCAACAGATTGTCGGCCTCCTTTTGCTGACTGGTCGCGTTTTCTGACGACGAGTCCGGTTCAGGCTGAGCCTCGTTTTGTGGACGCGGCGGCCTGTTTTTCTTATCCCCGCTAATAATGGGTTCACGTTTCATAGGAGGCAGATGGCCTTGCAAAATTAAATGGGTCTTTGCGAAATATACCAGCGCGTGCGAGACTGGGGGAACCTCACTGCACTCATCCGAGCAGAGTTCTGGACTTCCGTAAGGCTTTTTTTCGGGGTGGTGGCGTAAAGCTGGCCCCAAAACTCGCAAACCATGGCAAAATCCCGCACGACCAAATCCGCCCTCATCCGGATGATCCAACAAGCTGCTCAGCCGATTTACGCGGTCTCAGCCGGGATGAGGGTCGTTTTTTGCAACCAAGCACTCTGCGATGCCACTGGGTTTGATGATGAATTTCTGACCAGCCTGACCTGCGTGTATCAAACCGCCAGCGATCAGCCACCGTCCAAACGGCTGGCGACAGGCTTATGCCCACCACCAGATGCCTTTTCTGGTCACCCAAGCCAAGGCTGGATCACCCTATTAACCGAAAACCATGCCGAGCTCCGTCCCGCCACCTTTGTGCCGACAGGTGCCAACGAGGCTCTATCCAACTTGGAAAACGGCGTCATCGTCTTTGTGCACGAGGCACAGCCTGACGATCAGCCGCCTCCGCTGGGCCGCGAGGAAAGCCCCGACAACCGCCACCTGCATACGGCGATCAGCCAAATGCAAGTTGCCACCGCGTCGTCGATCAATATCGATCGGCTGGTCGGTATTTCACCGGCTGCTCAGCGAATTCGCAAACAGGTTGAAGTTGCCGGCAAAACGGGCGCCAACGTCGCCATCATCGGCCCCCCAGGGAGCGGTCGACATAACATCGCGCCTCTAATCCATTTTGCAAATGGTCCCGAATTAGCCGGCCCGATGATCCCTATTCAATGCCCGCTCAGCAACATGGAAACCGTGCAGGAGACCATCAAAGAACTCTACCGATCTCACAAACAGTTTCCCGATGAACCGTTGGGGCGACTCTTCTTAAAGGACGTCGACCAATTACCCGAACAAGCACAAGCAGAGCTCTTAGGATTCCTGCAGCTTCCCGATTTCCAATTGTCCTTGATCGCTACAGCCAGCCCAGGAGTTGAAAATCGCCTGCGTCCGGAACTGTGGCAGCACCTCAGCACGCTGACCATTGAACTGCCGCGCCTGCTGGAACGTCGTGAAGACATTCCCTATCTAGCGCACGCAATTGTTGAACAATTCAACGATGCCAACCGCACTCAATTGGCAGGAATTGACTCGGAAACGCAATCGTTACTAACACGGTATGACTGGCCGGGCGAATTGAACGAGCTGACGGAAGCGATTGACATTGCCTGTCGGGAAACGACGGCCGTCCAAATTCGCTTACAGGATTTACCCCAACACCTGCGAATTGCATTGCGGTTTCTGGACCAAGAGCCTGCGGCGGATAAAACGACAATCGACTTGGACGATTTCCTCGCCGAGATCGAAGAACAGCTGATTCGCCGCGCCGTCGCCCATACCGGCGGAAACAAGAGCGAAGCGGCTCGACTGTTGGGCATCAGTCGCCCCCGCCTGCTGCGAAGACTCGCCAGCGAAACCGAGCTACCTGACTTCACTGAACTGGATAGTGACACCGCTGAGGAGACACCGTGAATCCATCAAACTTGGCGAATGATTACGTCACCACTCCTTTGGTCGCCTGCTTCAGTGACGTCTCTCCTCTGTGGCGAGCGGAGACGCAGCGATGCTTCGCCGCACCCTGCCTGCCCCCCACCTCTCTTCCGGCAGAGCACCTGAGCCCCACCTGGAAATCGCTGCCGAGCTCTGCGTTGGTGAACCAGCCCTGGCTGAAAGACCAGCCTTTTATTGCCCTAGGCGTGCCCTCAGGGGCCCTGTTGAAACCACTTGAGCTGATATACCGGGCCAGCTGTCAGGGCGCTATCGTGGCGGTCATCGGGGAACCTGCTTTAAGAAAACATTTGGTCCCGTTGACGGCAGCGGGCACAGTCGTTCTGGTAACTGATATTTTTGGTTGCCAACAGATGGCAGAAACCATTCAAAAAATGACCCTTTCCCGGAAACCAGTGCTTTCCAACTGGCAAACACGATACGTTAATCGCTTGCCTTGGTCACCGGTATAAACGCTGGCCAGCTAACTACCACCTACTAGATCCGATATTCAGGAAACTGAAAATATGAGTGAGTCTCCTTCGATCGAGCAAGTCAATCAACTGCTGCATGATATAACGGATCCCGAAACCGGCCGCTCTATCGTACGCACCAAACAACTTTATTCGACATCAGTCGAAAATCAGGTCATTCGCCTGAACATTGGCCTGACGACCCATAGCCTGCCAATCGCCGACCGCTTCGAGGAACAAATTCGCCGCCACCTGACGGCTCAATTCCCCGATCACCAGGTCGAAATCGAATTCAGTGACCACGAGCGACGCCCCCCCGCCATCGGACAAATTGGCCTGCGTTGCCGCAGCGTCATCGCCGTCGGGTCAGGGAAGGGCGGCGTCGGCAAAAGCACCGTCGCCACCTGTCTCGCACTGGGCCTGAAAAAGGCTGGCTGCAAAGTCGGGCTAATGGATGCGGATGTTTACGGCCCCAGTGTCCCCCAACTCATTGGTGTGCACGGACAACCGGCAAAGGAAGGCGACAAAATCGCGCCGATCGATGCCGACGGCATGCCCGTTATGTCGATTGGCTTTATGGTCCCCGTGGAACAGGCAGTCATTTGGCGAGGGCCCATGTTGCACTCCGCAGTCACGCAATTTTTACGCGACACTGCCTGGGGAGATCTTGATTACCTGATTATTGATATGCCACCGGGCACAGGGGATGTCGCCCTGACACTTTCCCAATTGATGCCGGCAACCGGATCGGTAGTCGTGTGCACCCCTCAGAAGGTTGCATTGCTGGACGCCATCAAAGCCCTCTCCATGCTTGAGAAAGTCAAAATCCCGGCACTCGGTATTGTTGAAAACATGAGCACCTTCATCTGTCCCGACAACGGCAAGTCCTATGACATTTTTGGCAAGGGCGGGGCCAAGAAACTTGCGGAACAAATGGGCGTTCCATTCCTGGGAGAACTCCCCATCAATATAGGTATGCGGGAACGCGGGGACGGCGGCCTGACGCTGGAGAACTTCGACGACCCCCAAGTCGCGCCGCACCTCAACGAGATGATCGAAAACCTGGTGTGGAGCCTGGCCGAACGTGCGGCCGAGGAGCCGGTAAAACCCGACCTGCCCGTGCTTGGCTAGGCCTCTCGAGCCCACATCTTGGGGCACGCGACCTTGGCGTCTGCGCAAAAAAATAGAGCTGCCTGATGAAGATTTCGGGCAGCTCTCTCTTGTTGTTGTCCGTTACATAAGAAGTAACCAGCTGGTAACTACTTCTTACGCTTTACTGCACGGCTTTTCGTGGCTTTCTTAGCGACCTTCTTTTTGGCCTTCTTCTTGGCAACTTTCTTTTTAGCCTTCTTCTTGGCTACTTTTTTCTTGCCAGATTTCTTTGCAACCTTTTTGGTGGCCTTCTTCTTGGCCTTCTTCTTGGTTACTTTTTTCTTAGCAGTCTTCTTAGCTGCCTTCTTTTTTGCCTTCTTCTTGGCTACTTTTTTCTTAGCCGTTTTCTTAGCTGCCTTTTTCTTGGCTGCTTTTTTTTTCTTGGCCACAATACGTCCTCCGTAAAAAGACCAATGGTGAGATCCATCTCTGTGCTTCCTGATTGCAAGCGCGGATCAGCGTCTCACCAACCTGGACAAACCAAACTTAAATCCGTACGAAATTTTTGGATACGCCAAAAGTCTCGCAAGTCGGAACAACCGACTGGCCATCCGGATCTAAGGTGATCCATTATTTTTCGGAACAAGCCGTAATGACTCGCTCCACTCAAACAATGAAAAAACCATATGTGAGTACACGGTTTTTCCATCGAGTCAAGTTTTAGAAAACATTAGAGATTTTTCAACTGTATTTTTGGGTTTTCAAACGCCGAGCGGAGTTTTTCTAACTCGATTCATCGAATCGACGGCCGATAATTACGGCTTTGCTTTCGCATTTTGTTTTGCCGTCGTTTCTGATCAGGAATTTATCAGTGCAACGACTTGTTATGCTGCAATGACGCGATTTAAATCAACTTGAAAAGATAACGATGGCAATGTTTCACGCGTTACCCGCAAGAACGCATCCACCAACCCGAAACAATCAAGTTAATACGTTTAAGCCAGTTGCCGCTTCGAGCTTTGCATCCATGTCGAAACAGGGAAAAACAACGGGGAATACGTAAAAGCGTGCTCCTCAACTGAGCAATTGAGATCGCGGAATCCGACGCGTGTGACAAACGCCTTAAACTGCCTGATGTTTCACGCCAAAAACGCGCCCCCTAATCGCGGTTGCCAAGAAACGATAACCATTGCGGATTATTTAAGAAAATCGCACCTTTAAAAAACGCAAACCACTAACAAGAGTGTCGGAAAAGGTTTCCCATACTTAAAAACCAACAGCGCAAAAAAATCGCGATCAGGCGTTCGAAAAAAATACGTAAAAAAATTGTTTTTTTTGCGATCTTTTAATCGTTAAACCGTTTTAACGCGGCAAGGTGAATCCTCATCGCCTGTTGCCGCGTCCTAAACTTATGCCGTTGCCTTGTCTCTTGAGGCCGATCCGCACGCGTTACTTACCAACGACCTTGCCCGCGTCCCGACATTTGCTGCAAGGTCATATAAGCTGAAATTGCCATCAGGGCGAAAAAGATACCGACAAAGCGGTCGCCGATGCTAAATCCCATAAAGGCAATGACGGCCCCTGCGCCCACACTGATCATTAATGAGTTACGAATACCGCTGTTGTAATCGGCTTTGATGCACATTTCCTGAATCACACGCCCGCCATCCAGAGGTAAAACGGGAGCCAGATTCAGGATGTTCCAGACGATGTTGCAGAACAGCATGACAAAGAACAGGGTTTGCAGTGGAGCATTCGATTCGATGGCCGTTCCCTCCCAACTCGGAGCTAACATGGGAAACATTCGATCCATATAGAACTGCAATGTGCCCCCCAACGCGAAAACGATCCCCACAACCAATGCAGCCAACATAAAACCAGCCGCGGGACCGGCCAAGGAGACGATGATCTGTTGATTCGGTGAAAGCTGCTGCCTTCCGCCCCAGCCACCGTTATCGTGAATGGCTAAACCGCCCATCCAATAGAGTACGACTCGGGAGGGCACGCCAAAAAAACGTAGGGCCAAGGCATGGCCCAGTTCGTGCACCAAAATAGAAACAAAGAAGGCGAGGATAAAAATCAATATCACCACGCCAGGATTCGCGACTCCACCGAGCGAGCCTGAGCCAAAGATGACGGGTAATATAAAAAAGCCCGGGTGAACACGAATCGGAAACCCGAAAAGGTTAAACGATAGATCGTAAGGGCTTTGTTTGGGTTCGTTGAGTATCACTAGGAGTCCTTCGCGGCAAACTTTTTTTCGAGCTGGCTGTCAGCCCAGAACTTCAGTTTACCGAGAAATCACGATCCGTTCGATGGCGCTGCGTTCGGCAGCATCAAGCGGCACTCGAATGCCGTGCCTTGCCTTGTGTCAGTCGAGCGTCAGTCGCGTTTTCCAGAATGTACCGTGCGGCTTGCTTCGAAGCGCCCGGATGGGCAAAGCCACTGGCCAAGCGATCGAGCTGCTTGATTTTTTGGGCATACAAAAAAGGGTCGGCAAACCAAGCGTGAATCCAGCAAGCGACCGAATCGGAGCAATCTTCGGCTGTCAAAAACTCGGGCATCGGTACGTTCGCCTCAAGATCACGCGGGTCGTAAGTCGAATTTTCAGCTCTCTCAATCCGTTTCAAACTCAACAGATTCACCAGCGTGATAAACTGACATCGTAAGAGAAAACGCTGCAAGAACATGACCAGCTTCGAGACTCGGTAAACGATCACCGTGGGCTTACGATGGTAAAGCAACTCTAATGAAACCGATCCGCTGCAGGCAATACAGGCATCCGCCAGGGAGATAAGTTCCGGCGTTCGCCCAACAAATATTTCTGCCACCTGATCTGCTTGGCATTCCTGTTTCGCAAATTGAGCATGCGCCTCCCGAAAGCAAGCAATGGCAATACGGGTTTGAGGATGT